>JAAZFA010000102.1 GCA_012511995.1 Thermoproteota archaeon
AAGAGTTTCGGTTACAAAATAACTTACTTTTAAGGTAATACGACTAAGTAGTAATTAGTGAAATGATATAACCCAGTGGAAGTTGTGTATGTTGTTGCAAACCTATCGGTCAGTTGGAAATCAGCGTCTTTATTACCATTGTTCACTGTAACGCTGTCCGCTTCTAGTGGATGGGCTTTAGCTGCTTTCTGTTGGATAATTTCGTTTCTTGGAGCTTGTATAGATAAAATGAATTTGTTGTAGTTTATTGTAACTGAATCTCCAGAGCCATACTGCAGGTGAATAGAGACTATGACCTTAGTCATATTATTTCCAATGGGTCTTCTGCTTGTTTCGCTATAAGTTATGGTTATGTCGTGGTCTGGAGTTGTGCCTGTTTGGGGTGGTGTGGCAGTTGGTGTTGGGTTTCTTTTTATTGTTTTTGTGGGTGTTGGGTTTGATTGTGTTGGTGGTATAGTATTTTCATTTGTTGGTGCGGGGGGGTGAAGTTTGTGGGGGCTTTTTGTCAAGTAAAAATTTGATGTTTATACCTATGCTTAAAGTTAAGGCAAAAAGTAAGGGGAAATTAGGACTATTACGGGTGTCTGCATATAAGTTAGCTACCTTTTTTGTTAGTATTGTTTTCTATGGTTTTATTTCCTATACAAATTTTTGTATACTTCTCTTAACTACGGTTAGGTTTCTTGATTAAGTCGGTAGTTAATATTTAAAAAATTGAGGCGCCTAAATGTAAATTAAGCCAAAGTGTTATGGCTTTTTGGTCAGGTTGCCCGTCGAGTCCTTTTCACAGCGTAAGCTCAGACTCTAGTGCACATCATTCCGTGTACGTAATTCACAGTAACGCTTAAGGCTCTTACGCATATTGCTAACGCTCTCGGAGAAATGGTTATTATAACCTCAAGCAACAAAGTAAATAGGGATTAGCCATTATGGAATTTTTTGATGCAATCAAAAACAGACGAAGCATACGATCCTACAGAAAACAAGACCTAACCCAAGATTTAATAAGTAAACTCGTAGCTGCCGCAAGAATGGCCCCTTCTGCCGGCAATGCGCAACCATGGGCTTTTATAATAGCAAAAGAAAACAGAACTAAGCAGGCACTTGCCCAAGCCGCATATAATCAGAGATGGCTCGAGGCGGCTTCAGTTGTTTTTGTAGTTTGTGCAGACATGAAGCGAGCAGAAGAATCTTATGGTGAAAGGGGAAAAACACTCTATGCATTGCAGGATACCTCAGCAGCCATAGAAAATATACTTTTAACTGCAACCTCCCTGGGGTTAGGTGGCTGTTGGATGGGTGCTTTCCGCGAGGAAGAAGTCGGAAAAATAATCAAAGCACCACCGCATATGAGACCTGTCGCGTTAATCCCCATTGGTTACCCTAACGAATCGCCTCCTCCAAGAAGCAGACGACCTCATAGTGAAGTTGTTTTAATCGAGTCGTTCTAGCCGATATTAAAGAATTCTTTCAGGTTAAGGTTGGTTTCCAAGGTCCAAAAATGCACTGTTTATTTGGTAACTCGAAAGGCTATTAACTTTGGGTTTTCAGGTCAAAAAACCATACTTCTACTTTGGGTTATCCTCAAGTTGGCGGTATAGGTCTTTTGTAGCACCAGTGTTGTAGTGCAAGCCAGTTTTATCCGCAAACCACATGAGCATTCCTCTCACGCGAGGTTGGCGCCATCTATTGTTGCTATGGAGCGGATGGGTTTTTGTTGGCATATCGTATGCAGTCACCAACATTCAAGGTTATCTGTTTATAGTTTAAATAGCGTAGACATTAACTTTAATTTTGACTGCGGAATCGTTGGATATCCCACTTATACGATAAGTATAAAAGGACCCGAGCCCTCTCACTCAGGTTCTATATCAAGCGCCCAGTTGAAAACACGATGCCGACCAGTAACTCGACCGAGCGCTTCCTATTAACCATATAATCATTGGAGGAAAAAACATGTTATCACGTGATTGCGACGGATGCTCTGAAATGAGAGCCTGCAGTAAACGCTACCAAATTGCCGGGGTATTCGACAAAGTTTACTGCCCAGATGGAACAGTACATTTAATCGATGGAGCATAAACCACTAAATTAAACCTTTCCATCTCTAATGTATAGAACCGCTTTTAACTTACTTATCACTTCTGAGAAATCTGCTAATTGCTCTGTTTTCATACCTTTCTTTGAAACCTTAAGAATCACCTCATAACCTCTGCTCACAAGTTCTTTCTCGATAACTTTCATTGCCCGCTCGTTACCGAAGAGTTTGTAAGTACAAAACAGAATTGCCTTCTTTCCAGTCACTACAGGCAAGCTTGTTATGTAGGTCAAAGCTTCCTTAGTTGGACTAGCCCCTTCAACAGGAGTCCCAAAAATTAACAGATCAACATTCGCAATTTTTGAAGCATCAGCGGTGGATAACTCAAACATTGGCGCATTAGTTGCATCAGCTATTGCTTGAGCAAATTTTTTTGTGTTCCCAGTCCTAGAAAAGTATACAACAGCTGCATTCATAATTGGTGATAGAAAGATTATTCTTAATAAATTTTTCAAATGCCTGTTGAACGTAGGATAATGCGTTTACCCTTTAGCTCATTCAGAGCATCAACTAGCATATCTAAAATTAAAAGTTAAATGAAAATTTTAATATTCACATAATTGACTATGTCAGTGAGCGAGCAAGCATGGATTACGTAGTAATAGCTGATGCATACGAAAGAATCGAAGGCACTACCAAGCGTCTTGAAATGACTGACTATTTAGTGGATCTGCTCAAAAATACACCCAAGGAAGTTATCTCACGAGTAGTATACTTAACACAGGGAAAACTCTACCCAGATTTTGAGGGTATTGAAATGGGCGTAGCTGAAAAACTAGCTATAAAAGCGCTCACCCGTGCTTCAGGCAGCAGCGAAAGCATAATCCAAAAAGAACTACAGAAAAGCGGTGACATCGGCAAAACCGCTGAGCAACAACTTGCAAAACGCAAACAATCCACCTTCTTTAGCAAAAAACTAACCGTAGAACATGTGTATGAAACCCTCGACAAGCTCGCTAAAACCTCAGGCAGTGGTACAGTAGACCTAAAAATGGCACTCCTATCGGGATTACTAACAGATGCCTCACCTAAAGAGGCTAAATGGCTTATTCGCACTGTAACAGGCAACTTGCGATTGGGCATAGCTGACATGACAGTGCTAGATGCCTTGGCAATCGCATATGGCGGCGGTAAAGAAACAAGAGAAAAAATTGAACGCGCCTACAACATCTCCTCAGATTTAGGACGAGTGGCCAATGTCGTTGCCGACTTGGGCATAGAAGGAATAGAAAAGTTCCAAGTCATGGTTTTTGAGCCTATACGCCCAATGCTCGCTGAACGTTTAGGAGCGCCTGAAGAAATCCTTGAAAAATTCGGCGGTAAATGCATTGCTGAATACAAATATGACGGTGAACGAGTTCAAGCACATAAGACTGGAAACAAAGTCAAATTGTTCTCTAGGCGCTTGGAAAACATTTCAAATCAATACCCTGACGCAGTAAATCTAATACGCGAACAACTCGATGCAAAAGAAGCTATCTTCGAAGCTGAATGCGTCGCGGTTGATTTGGAAACTGGCGACATGCGTCCATTTCAAGAGCTAATGCATCGCAGAAGAAAATACGGTGTTGAAGCAGCCATAACGCAATACCCCATTTCACTGTTCAGCTTTGATTTGCTCTATGTAGACGGCGAAGACTTAACCAAACAACCCTTGCCACAACGCCGCAAAAGACTCCAAACTATAATTAAACTAAATGACCGCTTAAAACCAGCCACGCAAAAAACAGTCAACAACCCCCGAGACCTTGAAGACTTTTTCGAAGAAGCCATCGAAGAAGGCTGTGAAGGCCTTATTTGCAAATCAATAAGCAAAGACTCTGTCTATCAAGCGGGTAACAGGGGATGGTTATGGATTAAGTACAAGCGGGATTACAAGAGTGAAATGACTGACACCGTTGATTTAGTAGTTGTGGGTGCTTTTCATGGCAGAGGCAAACGGGTCGGTACCTATGGTGCATTACTACTAGCAACTTACAACCCAGAAGATGATACTTTTGAGACCGTGACTAAATGCGGCACAGGTTTCACAGATGCCAATTTAGCAAAACTCTATGAAACGCTACAAAGACACATTGTTCCACGCAAGAACAGTCGAGTAAAATCAACTCTTGAAGCTGACGTATGGTTTGAACCCTACATGGTTCTAGAGATTTTAGGGGCAGAAGTAACCTTAAGCCCCATTCATATGACTGCCATGGACGCTATCCGTAAAGGAAGTGGTTTAGCAATTCGTTTTCCACGATTCACTGGAAATTACCGTACAGATAAGAGCCCACAGGACGCTACCAACTCCAAAGAGGTACTAGGAATGTATAATGCGCAGCTCAAAAAAATCGGCGAAACTCTATTCTAAAGGAAGGGTTAAACTGATAAATGACTTATTACGTAATTAGTTAGGGGTGTATTTGGTTTGGCTCAAGATTCAGAAAAAATGAAGGCAATGATAGCGTTAAAAAAACGCTTAGAAGATAAACTTGAACAACTTAAAATAGAAATTAACGAAGTTCAAGCCACACTAGATACCCTTAACACGATTTTATTGGAGAAGGGCTTTAAACGAGGTGACATCAAAGACGCTGCTGTACCAGCGATGAAAGAAGTGCTCCTACCAAAAACTCCACCCGAAACACCCGTTCCACCAGAACCCGTTTCAACTATAACAGAAACTGAAACCGTCATACCACTCAAAACCATGAGTGAAGAACCCTTGGCATTGATGTATTTTGAAAAACAACAGATTCATATAATGCCCGATGAAAGCAAAAAATTCAGCGTAAATACACCGCCTTTCAGCAACTTTTTAGTCGAAAAAGTTTTCTCCAAGATGCAAGAGAAAGACAAAGAACTAGTTAGATTAGGTCAATTAACACCCGATAGAATGTTTAGTTACAACATTGTAAGAGAAGGCGAATTGATTAGAGAAATAATTATAAAAAACGCCGATGAAGAACGCTTAAAAGAACTCAAATCAAGCGTACGCTGGACATTTGAAAAAATGTATGAAAAAATGAAAACTGCCTAAACTCATTGATGCTTCGCGATTGACTCAACAATTCTGTTTTTTGGGGAAAGACCTACTAAACGATCTACTTCTTGTCCATTTTTGAAGAGAATCATCGTTGGAATACTGAACACTTGGAATTTCTCAGCGGTCTGAGGATTTTCATCAACATTAAGTTTGCCAATTAATACTTTGCCAACGTATTCGTTTGCTAACTCTGAGATAATTGGAGCTAATGCTCGGCATGGACCGCACCAAGGTGCCCAGAAATCAACCAACATAATTTTGTTGGTATTTAGAGTTTGTTCAAAATTAGAATCTGTTACATGGAATGGTTCAGTGCTCATAGTAATTCACCATAAATCAAAGTATTTTTAGGTCAGGCTTTGATATAAACCGTTCGTGAGCAAAAAAATGCTCCCGTTTAGTCTATTGTTTATGATTGCGTTTTTTGAAATAGATTATACCTACACTCAGAGAGTCACGAATACTATTAAAAGGGCTACAACCCATGTCCACCAATAAGGCTCACCTATTTGCCTTTGCTCAGTAGGTGTTGGTAGAGGCTTTTCTTGAACTGGATTTCTATGCGGTGTGTGCTAAGCTACTTGTAAACCCATATGTAGTAGTTATTTTGGTCTTCTGTGTAGTCTTGTTTCTCTGCTACCTCGTTGTCAATTATTACTGTTGGAATAGTTCCATAAGGAACGACACTTTTAGCGATGGTTATGTTGCTAAATCTACTGGAACCAAGTGAACCTGTTAGGGTAAAAGAGGCAGAGGTGGTTTGTAAGGTTTAATTGTTTGTAATAGTAACGTTGGTTATTTGTGAGCTAGTTACGTTGCTGGTTATTTGGAGGTTAACTTTTGAACCGTCCTCTTTGGCTGCTTGTATAATGGTTGGGGTAGGCGTGGAATTCGAGCCGTCACCCACATTTATTAGGTTGCTTTTACCTGAGTGACCATTATTATGGGTTACATCGATAATAAATGACCCTGTTTTGGTTACGGTAACATTTCTTATTCATATGCCTTCGTTAAATGAACCTGCCATGGATGGGTTTACGTTGCTCCGTTAATGCTTAATGTACGGGTGTGAGAAGTCTGACGATGTTTGAGTATTGGTCTATGGCTACTACTTTTATAGCGAAAGAGGTGTCAATTTTGGCGGAACTTGGAGTTAAAACGATGAAGCGATTTACAGAGCCATGCATAACGGTTAAAGCAGTATTTGTTGTTAAACCGCCGTAGGCAGATTCAACGAAGTATACTCCTTTATAAAAACCGATTAAAGTGCCGTTGAAATATCCACCATCAACAGCGTATGCAGCATCATCTTCCCAAGAATTGCCATATTCATCATAGGCAGTGGTTGTGAATGTTATTCCTTCGTCAGGTTGGATAGTCGTGTATTGTGGGTTTGTCGTTAAGTTAACGACTTTTTCAGTGTAGTCTGGGCTGTACGGTAAGTAATCATAAACTCTACAGTTTCCAAAAAAGTCAAAAATGTATCGGCAAAACCATCTGTCTTAGCGCCAGTACATGTTCCGCTAAAATCTGTGCTATTGGGGTGAGCCCGTAGTTTCCCTCGATCATACGATCGTTAGAATATGCTTTTGCACCTGCCTGAAATGTTGAGTTTAAATGTAATACAGTGCTTGGAGGTGCATACATTGTACTAGTGAATCGGCAGTTGGAGCCCTCCATAATTATGGCCCCACAGAAGTACTCGTCATTGCTTAATCCGTTTCTGTTGAATAAGTTGCCAGTAATGAGTAGGTCATAACTGTTAACCGCTCTTAAACCAAGCGTGTTGTTAGTGATAGTAGAGTTCTTGATAACTAAGTGTTGGGATTCTAAAGTCATAGTACCCTGTTCATTATTGTTTATACTGCAATCATCGATTACAATCGAGTTAGATAACACATCTAAAAAGCCAGAAAGAGTGTTGTTGTCTATAGTGCAATCTTTACTAGTCATCTGGTGATTTTGGGAACTCATAACAGCTAACAAACCTTCCTTGAAGGTTGCATGAGTTACTGTTACGTTGCTGGTGGATGTATTCAGACCAATATAGTTGTTTTTTATTTCCAAGTTTGTAGCAGTTAGGTTACATTCTTAGCTGATAATAGCTATTCCACTGACTGAAACATTACTATTTTCGAAAATAAGATGGGTATTATATGCTTCTATGGGACAGTTGTTTTCTTTAAGCAGGGTGTTATAAAGTCCAACGTTAGTGCAGTTTTGAGTTCCTGTGCCAAAATTATTGTTGTTTATGTATAGCATTTTTGGATTGTTATGTTGCTGTCTTGAATAACTTCGATGCTATAGGTATTGTTCTTGAGGTTAGTGTCTTTTATAGTAATATCGCCTGATTCAATGGCTACTGAGCCAACAGTATTATTACTTAGCCGCGAGTGATCAACAACAAGACCTGCAATATTATAACCAAAAAGTGCAGCTGAAGTGTTGTTGGTAAACGTAGAGTTTTGCACAAGTTTTCTACGTCTATTGCATATAATCCATAGTCTGAGTTTGTTACGTTACAGTTTTTCAGGAGTATATTGCCGCAGCCGGAAGATATCGTGACAGCGTAATCATCAATGTTTTGAGTTGACTTGATAAGGTTCCCTTGGCTGTCAACAACGAGGTTACTTGCGTTTATGCGCCATCTATCCCAAAAAGAAACCGTTAAAACAGCCAAAACATAGGATGAGGTCTCCGGGCAAACCCTTCCTCATTAAAGAAAAAAGTAACTAAACAACAAAAAAGTATTTTCACATTTCCTTATGGATGTGATCATGTTTGAGTTAAACCTCGAGTTTGCAGTAAAAAGGTGGCAAGACCACAGAACCAGTATCCTACTGCTCTTCTCTGTGGTTTATACTAGTCATAAACTTAAGAGTAACTTACTCTATGTTCCATCGTTTTGCTACCTTAACAACTAAGAATACAATGAAAGCCACGATCAAGAACGTAATCAACGCTGCCAAGAAGTCGCCGATTCCAAAAACCTGCTCCATCACTACTACTTGAAACGTTGCGAGATCAGTCATGCCTGGAATTGCTAACCCAATAAGCGGCATAACGAAGTTTTTGACGAGTGATTGAACTAGGGCGCCAAGATACAAACCTAAGACAAACGCAACAGCTAAACCCAATATTTTGTATTTAGATAAAAAGTCTTTGAATTCGTTCCATAGTCCCTTTGGCGGAGCTGCAGGAGGTGCTTTCTCTACTGCTTCTCTAATTTTCTTTAATTCAGCTAACATTTCATCTTCTTTACTCATGTAATCAACCTCTTCTAGTACCTTGAAGTGGTTTGTTTAAAAAACTTGTCGTTTGTGATTGCTTGGTTGCAGCAATAAATCCATATACAATGCATTGTGACTCAAAATTTTACTCTTAAATGCCCAGCATTTTAGAATTACAGACGACAAATTATGAACCGCTGCCAACTTTATGGAATTTCCAAGAAAGCCTTTAAAGACTGGATAGAAGACAATGCGTTTCTTCGAGCAGCTGCTATAACCTACTTCATAATATTTACTCTGCCCACACTGCTTCTTGTAGTAATTGCCATTTTTTCTCAATTTTTGGGGCAACACCAAGCTGTCGGAATAGTTGTTCAGCAGGTAACTGCTGTCGCAGGACCATCTGTCGCAGGATTATTTAGGTTACTGTTAGTTAATTCGTCATCACCATTTACGTCTGTTTGGACAGCGATTGCTGTAGTGGGCTTCTCAGTCGGAGGGGCAATCGGTGTTTTTTCAGTTTTTCGTGATACCCTAGATTGTATCTGGGAAGTCAAAATGCCTAAGGACCAACCATGGCGGAAGCGGATTCGACAAAAAATAATGCCCTTCACGGTTGTATCTTTCTTGGGTTTAGTCGTGATTATCTGGACGGCGATTACAAGCACCCTGTTCAATGCAATAGTACGTTTTTCGGTAGATCAAGTTTTCACTTTTGTAGCTCTCGAGATAGCTCAGATAATTCTCTCTTTTGGGTTAGTCGTGTTGTTACTGGCTATTATTTATAAGGTACTTACAGAGGCGACGGTTCATTGGCAGGATGTTGCGTTAGCTTCGATAATAACCAGTGTCGCTATAACGATTACCAACTATATTTTTGGGTTTTATGTCCAAGCCTTTGTCGTTACCACAGTCGGTGGTGCAGCGGGAGTGCTCTTGATTATTTTGCTATGGATCTTTGTCTTCAACATGAGCGTGTTGTACGGCGTTGAAGTCTCTAAAGTTTATGCCGTTACAGTTGGGACCCACTCAAAACAGAACTTACCTAATACAATTCGAAGAGTTATTAAACCCCTCCAGAAGACTGGTCAAAGAATAGAACAGGCAGCCAAGGGAAAAAATTATTGGAATTTATGAAAAAAATAGAACCGCTGAGAAAGAAAAAGTTAAGAAAAATGGTCACACTTAACTAGGTAAGGTTAACTAGATAAGAAACAAACTTTAATTGAATCAAATAAAATATGGGGAAAGCAGCTCCTGAGATGTTCTCTGATTAGTGATGAGAATAAAGTCAGCTATGGATTGGCTCTTTCTTTAAGCCTTTAAGTTATGTGTTAATACTAAGGTTTTTTAAACTGCTTGTTTATGTTTTCCGTTACAGTTGCTTAAGTGGGAAAGCCACCTTAAACCGTATGTAAGAGCAGAAAAATCGCAACCGCATCTTGAACATTTTCTTGTTTTCTGGAAGGTTTCAATCTCTTGTTCGGAGTAGCCGCGAGTTTTTAGTTCTATCATTACGGCGGCCTTTCCAGATTCTATTTCTGTTGCGGTCATCTTTACATCTTTTTTAGGTAATTAATGAGAAATATATTAAGACTCAATGTTTGAATATTGTGGAATGACAATCAGCCAACAAACATAACAAAATAAAACAGAAATAACTAGAATGGTGGGCCGAGGCGGATTTGAACTGCCGACCTTTCGATTATCAGTCGAACGCTCCAGCCGTACTGAGCTACCGGCCCACTTTTACACGTGTCTGAAGTAAATACTAGCGTAGGTTTATAAAAATAACGGATGCTAACTCTAAGGTTATTATGGCATTAAACCTGCGGTTTCACTTTGTGGTAGTGATTAGACTCGCACAACCATTTATGAGCACACTTTTTAATTCTCTTTGGGAGTCAGTTTGTCAAGTGCAAGTCAAGAATTCGACGTAATTGTCATAGGTTCTGGACCCTCTGGAAGAAATGTATCAACTAAACTAGCAGAAAAAAAGCTAAGTGTCAGTATAATTGAATCAGAATTAGTGGGCGGGGACTGCCACTACTGGGCATGTATACCCAGCAAGGCATTACTGCGACCACCTGAAGCTTTGCAAGAAGCAAAGGCAGTGCCTGGTGCAAAACAGGCAATCAAAGGGTCACTTTCTAATGAGGACGTTTTCAAAAGGCGCGACTTTCTAGTCGATAACTGGGTAGATAACAGACTCCAAAAAAGCCTTGAACAAAGAGGCATAACGGTTCTCCACGGGAAAGGACGGCTTAACGGCACAAAAAAAGTAGCTGTTTTGCAGTCAAACGGTGCCCAGACTGAATTGGTAGCTAAAATAGCCGTTGTACTTGCAACCGGGAGCAGCGCAGCCATGCCAAACATACAAGGACTGACTGAAGTACGCCCTTGGATTAGCAGAGACATAACTAGCGCCAAAGCTGTTCCTGCAAGCCTTGCAATAATCGGCGGCGGGATTGTAGCGTGTGAAATGGCTTCTGCATGGTCAGCCCTAGGCACGCAAGTTACAATTATTGAACACGGCGAAAGGTTACTCAATAGATATGAGCCTTTTGTCGGAAAACAGATCATGGCTATCTTTCAAAGCAAAGGCATCAATGCCTTTACGAAAACAAACGTTCAAAAGGTTAAACGGGGACAACAAAACTACATTGAGCTTGTGCTTGGCAACGGGAACCTTTTAGTTGCAGAGGAATTATTGGTCGCAGCAGGAAGGCAGCCCAATACGCAAGACTTAGGGCTTGAAACAGTAAATTTAACGCCTGGCAATTGGGTTGAAGTCGATGACCGCTGTTTGGTAAAGGGTGTTAATGGCCAATGGCTGTATGCGGTAGGGGACATAAACCACCGAGCGCTAGTTACCCATGCGGGAAAGTACCAAGCCAAAATCTGTGCTCACAACATTCTTACACACCAAACAGGGGCAGAACAAAAAAGTAGTGTGTGGAGCAAAATTATGGCAAGAAGTGACCTATTTGCCCTTCCACAAGTAATTTTCACCGATCCACAGGTTGCTATGGTTGGCTTAACTGAGGAAAACGCATTAAATAGTGGACTTAAAGTTCATGCAGTCGACTATGACCTTGCTAAATTGGCTGGAGCAAAACTGCATTCGGATGAATACCATGGTCAAGCCCGTATAGTGGTTGATGGAGATCGTCAGGTTCTTGTAGGCGCGACATTCATTGGTCCACAAGTGGGTGAGTTATTGCATGCAGCAACAGTTGCCATTGTTGGTGAAGTTCAGCTTGACCGTCTTTGGCATGTGATTCCAGCGTTCCCAACTATAAGTGAGGTCTGGCTGGGTTTACTAGAGAGTTATGGCATTTAACAAAAATTATAGAAACTTAACTTGCTATCTAATTATCTGCTTTTAGGAGGGATAACATGTCTAAGGAAGGAAGTATTAAAACGCCAAAAATGCGTCTAGTGAAGGCTGAACGGTCAGAACCTAAAGAATTTTTTCCCTGTTCAATGTGTGTGACAAAAACAAAGGTGTATAGACGATACAGGTTTGTTTTACAAGATGAGAAAGGGCAACAAAAGGCGTACTGCTTACCCTGCGCTTCTTACATACTACAAATACCTCAAGGCCAGCTACGCAAACAAGCAGATTCTAATACAAAAACGCAAGCAACTTAAAATCACATTTAAACCATGGTGGACTTTGTTTGCTTTTATTTACCGATAACCATCTTGTATATGAAAGATGCCTAATTGCATGATTAAAATTTGATCAGCGTGATTGGATTTGACTATACAGTTAAAACGAGCCTATGACGCTCCAAGCATAGATGACGGCAAGCGAATCTTAGTGGAACGACTTTGGCCCAGAGGACTGCGGAAGGAAGATGCACAAATCGATGAATGGCCAAAAGAATTAGCGCCAAGCAATGAACTCAGAAAATGGTATAGCCACGATCCAGCAAAATGGTTCCAGTTCAAAAAAAGATATTGGGTGGAACTTGACAAGAAAAAAGAAGCTATCACGAAATTAGCTCAAGAGACCAAAAATGGTCACGTAACCTTTGTTTTTGGATCTAAAGAAGAGAAACTCAACAATGCAGTTGCTTTAAAAGAATATATCGAAACAAAGTTTAGTTAACACCACTAACTCAGAAGTCTACCGCAACTCTTAAGACGGTTGCTTCATTTGAACGAGGCAACGCTAGTAAAATCGGATTACATAGCTCGATTTAATGGACCGGAGTTGTTAGGAGTTTGTTTTTTTCGATAAATCTGTAAATAGTATAAGTTTTTTTTGGTTTGTTTTTGTCTGTTTGAAAGAACAGGACAGATCAAGTTCTATTGATGGAAAAAAACTAATCAGCGCAAAAGCCCCTACTTAAACAACTTGTAATGTAACTTATGGACTCATGGTTTTTTTGCTCAACTAGTCCTTCTTAACGTACTTGTAAAGACATCATGCTCAAGAGGCATCACTACTTTCCAGCTCTCAAAATAGCAGTAATTTCTATTCTTTCAAGAAGAAGAACAACATTTGGAAAAATTGGTTTGTTATTATTTTTTGAACTTTTACTTAATTAAGAGAAGAAGAAATGGCTGATGCGTAAGTCTTTTTTTCCTATAAAAAAATACTTCGCTTCAATAAGAAAAGAAGAAAAAACGGCGTTTTCTGGGAAAAAATCAATTTTTTCTTCTTCTGATAGATACTGACAATGGGTGCAGGAGTGTGTTGTCATCATCTTCCACTAAAAAAGTTTCATTTTCTGTTAAAGAGAAGAAGGACAAGTTTTTTGGGGTTTTAGTCGTTTTTCTTTTTGACCATAAAGCTGGGTTGGGAGCAAAATTTGGCGTATTAAAAAATGGTCAAATCGGATCCTTAATAGTGGCTTTAAAAACCGAGGGTCTGCTGTCCTTAAAATGACTCCCACCCCTCAATTTAACCGACAATCAACCTAAACACCCAAAATGAGAGGGTTCAATTCTGAGGGTGATAACTCGGGTAAGTCGGATGAAGCCCAACCAACCAAGTCATCTTCCCAAGTATGCGAAAACTGCGGATGCTTTCCTATACGCTAATTTGTTATTATCCAGTGTTAGCTATGGTGGCAACCCGGAATTGATTAAAGTAGATGCGGTTGGGATGTGAATGCAAAGGATATAGAAAAACCAATCCTAGGCACCAGCATCGGGGTAAACTCTCAAGCAAATTAGCTTATCATTCAGAAAGCAATAAGTGTCCGTATTCCATCCAGAAAGCATGGAAAAGGGCTCGTAGCCTAGCACGGCATCAGTCGCTGCTGGTGATATCACCTTCAAGTTTTCTACCTACAAAATGCACATTTCCTTTTTCTTTTTTCAGCGACCTTTTTAGCAGGCTATTTTTCTTGAGCGACAGTTCTCACTCCTGGCGCCATATCTGCAGGGCATAGGAGAGCTGATTAATGGCTGATACCTCGGCTTTTGATTCTTCGCCAAAAGGTCAGGTATCGGGTAAGGTAGGTAAGGCTTATAGCGAGACTTTGCTTAATCGAGTTTTTCAGTGGTTCCGAGAGCATCCCAATGTTAAAGGTCGAGGAAAACTCCGCAAATTAGCCTATGATTTGGGTTTAGACTACCAAAAAAACAAAAATTACCTTTGGAAATTAAGCAGCCAATGGAAAACTGACCTCAGAAATGAGCGAGGCTCAAAAACCGCTATTCGCTCAAAACCTGACGAGCAACATGCCGTTTTTGCCAAGTCCAAGGCGCCTGCTTGTTTAGACCGTAAAAAAGGCGTTGATGTGACTGCTAACGCTGTTTCAGTTGGTTGGCGTCTAAGCAAGAATAGGAATAAGATTTTGTTTTGGGCTGAACCTGGGCTTGGGCGTGTTCAATGGTGGGAAACTGGCACTATATTTGTGCATGTGGCTAAGCCCATTCAAATGGGACGGGCCAAGACGTTGCTTTATCATGCCTTCAACAATACAGGACTTATTTTTGATTGGGAGATTATGGAGCAATTTGTTAATTCAATTGATTGGTACAGTTCCCATGATACCTACGACACGCCTGACAGCAAGCCTTTGCCCTACATGAAGATAACAACCTATGAGGTTCTTGGCGTAAAAGTGATTAAGACAGGTGATTTCAGCCATAGAAACAAGCTGGAGGTCGAGGTCGCAAAACCCAAGATAATTGAATATTATGAGGAGCTTGTAGGCTTGCTGAAAACAAACGCTGAAGTATCAAACGATGTGCTTACAAAAAATAATCAAATTATCGAGCAGTTCAACGGGTATTTGGCGGCTGTCAGTTCCCCGAAGTCTAAGAGTAATTCAGTTGATAGGAACATGATAGCTTAGGTGGTGGTACCTGTAATGGAAGGAGTTTAGAGTTGTTGGGGGCTAGCTGGAACTGGCTTTTCCTGAAATTGCAGGAAAATCTTTTGGGGGGGCTTGAGTGTCGACCTGAGGATTGTTTGAGTTTCTACCTTTTGGTGGAAAATCGGGGGTAGGGTCAAACAAGAACTGAATTTTTGCATCTTTTGGTTCAATTTTGGGGGGTAGAGGGAGTGCTCCAGACTATGCCGCTGTGAGGAGTAGGCAGCCCCTTTTTTGTCAAAATGCCAAAGCATAACTGGCTATTCTACAAAAGTGTAGAAAATAAGGGGTATTATTTTGTGAGGGTTGACTTATTCCACCGACGACGTCGTCGCATGCTTACACTTTAGGGTTAGGTAACAGCCTGCAGTCGGTCTTCACGGTTCTAATCCGAGTCCAACTGCAAGAAGGTCACCTATACCCCGACTACTAACGCATCTCCACATGGGCGCCGGCGGTGAGTA
>JAAZFA010000495.1 GCA_012511995.1 Thermoproteota archaeon
CCTCTGTATCAGCGCTTTAGGATTTCACACCTACACTGAAAAGTCAAAACACAAAACAGCAACCACCTCATACTCAATGAGTTTATAATTAATCCGAATGTATCGTCCTGAAATAGGTTGACATAAAAACCAGATATTATGGACAAAGAAAAACTACAAAAAAAGATTACGGCTCAACTATTGCGCGCTTATGTTTCCGGCGTTCATATCGAGATTCTTGAAGCCCGTTATGGTTACAGGCGTGAAAAGATTTATCAGTTTGTAGAAGATTTTCGTGACGGAAAAATAGGTATCTTTGAGGAAAGCATTAAAACTCAGATTATGAAAGGTATTGATTCTCGCGACGAAGAACTTCAAAAGCTCAAGAATGAGAATGATCTTCTAAAGCATGAATTAAAGATGGCCAATATAACCATTGAGGGCTATGAAATCATGCAACGCATTTACAAAGAAGAATATGGTATTGATCTTTCAAAAAAGTCAGGAGCCGAGTCGTTTCAGACCTTAAAGAAAATCACCAAGAAGTGAGCTTTTCTAATCTCTGTAACCGATTCGGCTATACAAGACAAGCATACTATAAATCTAAATTAGCTCAAGAACGTTCTGTTTTGGACGAGGCTGTAATCATTTCAGCAATAGAGGAAATCAGGAGAGATAAGGATCTTGAAAGGGTTGGAGGTCGTAAGCTATTACCTATGTTGAAAGATATAGGTTTCAACATAGGTCGCGATCAATTGTTTGATATCCTTCGTGCAAATAACATGTTGGTTAAGATAAGGCGCCGTCGCTATATTACCACGGATTCTCATCATTGCCTGCGTAAGTATCCCAACCTGATAAAAGGTCTTTCCATAACCAGGATTAATCGAATGTGGGTAAGCGATATAACCTATATTCGCATAGGTGCCGATGATTTTGCTTATCTATCCATTATTACTGATGCTTATTCTCGTCAAATTGTTGGGTGGTGTCTACATGACACCTTAGATACTGCCGGTCCTCAGAAAGCACTTACCATGGCCATAGAAAGTGAAGGAATAACGGCACAAGCTAAACTTATACATCACTCAGATCGAGGAACTCAATACTGTAGTGCTCAATATATTAATACTCTTAAATACAATGGCATCGCCATTAGTATGACTGAAAGTGGCAGCCCTTACGAAAACGCTATAGCAGAACGCGTAAATGGCATACTAAAACGTGAGTGGATAAATTATGAAAAGTTCACTAACATTAAAATCGCAAGAGAACGTATTAATCAGATAATATACTCATACAATTACAACAGACCGCACCTAAGTTTAGGTATGCTAACTCCGCATAAAGCAAGATCGGTAAAAGGCGGATTTAAGAAACTTTGGAAGAACTATTATAAAAATGATAACTTTGAAAAAGTGGAGTGTCAACCTATAGTAGGATTAGTGAACAGTCAACTTATTACTAGCTAATAACCTGTCAACTTTTTTCAGGACGATACCTAAGGATGACCCTAAAGTTTCCCACGTGCTTAACCTTCATGTTAGCAGGTATTTATTGCTCTTTTTTTACTTTTTTTGTGATTCAGCCTGACTTCTGCTTTTAAGTATTGAAACAGATTTTTCAATTTACTGTGATTTCTTACGATAAGCCTTCTTAGTACTTCAAAAATACGTTCCTTGATTATAAGGACAAATATGTTGAGAAAATTTTGTATTTATATACTCCTAGTATATAAATAGCAATTATTTTCAACTAATCGCTTATGTTTTATAAAAAAGCACTACCTTTACAGTTGAGAAAATTTTTTTAATATAAACCATGAGTA
>JAAZFA010000103.1 GCA_012511995.1 Thermoproteota archaeon
AATTCATTTGATTCGTTAAAAGCAGTATCAGCCGAATGCAAGAAACTAAACAAACCACTATTCGTATACTTCCTAGTAGGAACAGAGAAGAACACAGAAACCGTCAAAAATATCGGTTGGCCAGTAACTGCCACATTGGAAACTGTTGAAGAGACAGCAGCAAAATGTGTCGACTTAGTCGACGGCATCATCGCAACATGCGCTGGTGACGTTGAAGGCGACAAAATGATGTTGCAGAAACTTCAAAAGTTCCGAACACAATAAAATCAATCGAGACCTTAATGGTCTCTTCCTTAAATTTTAGATTTATCTTTTTACAATCTTAATTATTGTCTGCTTAGCCGTAAGTCAAAACTTGTTTTTCCCCTTGCGGTTTAGAATTTCTGTTTTCGTAGATATGTCAGAAAGATAAAATTTAAGTTCTTGTAGAGTCAGGCATGTTAGGGAGAATTAGCTACGAATACAGTACAAATTATTCCAGTAACAGGCTTGCCACTGATAAATGCAGGCGATAATTTAGGAAAAATGATCACTGAAGCAGCAAAGAAACAGGGCAGCCCGATTCAGCCGCATGATGTTATTGTAGTCACACATGTTGTGGTTTCCAAATCAGAAGGAAATGTAATAAATTTAGACGAAGTAAATCCTTCAAAACAAGCAAGCGAAATAGCCAAACATACCAACAAAGACCCAGCTTTAGTTGAGATTATTCTGCAAGACACCAAAGAAATCGTGCGTATTGGTCAAAATAGTATTATCACTGAAACTAAGAGCGGCGTAATTTGTGCTAATTCTGGAGTAGATCGTTCAAACGTCGCAGGAGACCGAAACGTTGTTCCATTACCGCGAGACCCAAACATGTCTGCAGCTATGATTAGAGATGAAATTATGAACCTAGTAGGCGGCGAAGTAGCAGTAATCGTGTCTGACACACACGGTCGTCCTTTTAGAAATGGAGAAATCAACATAGCGATTGGATACTCTGGTCTCAAGCCGATCAGGGATAGACGGGGAGAAAAAGACTTGTTTGGTTATTTGCTACGGATAAAACAGACAGCAGTCGCTGACGAATTAGCCTCTGCTGCAGAGTTAGTGATGGGCCAAGCTGATGAAGGTATCCCAGTAGCCATTGTAAAGGGTTATAACTATACCATAGACGAAAGCACAACAACACAACTTATTAGGGCTAAAGAGAAAGATCTATTTCGATAATCGTGTATTCAATATATTCAAAAAGCTCAAGTAAACTAAACATAATAAAAAAGTAAGTGTTGAAACCATGGAAGCGCAAACACCTCAAGAATTCTTTGAAAATATCTTACCTGCACGGTTTAAACCTGAAAAAGCAGCGGGTATAACAACTGTAACACAAATTAATGTGTCAGGTCCAGAAGGCGGCAGTTGGACAGTTACCGTAAAAGACCAGAAAATCACCGTTACTGAAGGTGTAAACTCCTCGGCGGAGCTTATATTAAAAATGAGTTTACTGGATTTTATGGACTTAGTTAATGGAAAGTTGAGCGCAGAAAAAGCCTTCTTCACAGGGAAAGTTCAATTTAAAGGTAACATTGCTGTTGCCCTGAAACTGAAAGACGCTGGTTTCTTATAAATCCAGCTTTCTTGCTACCTCTATTGGCAACGGGTCTTGGCAATACTTGAAAGTTTCAGGCTACTCAATTTTACATAATGTCTGAAATTTATCAGCATTTAACTGGTTTATTAAAACAAGAATTTTTCCCGCGTAACAAGAAAATGCTGTTTCAAGACAAGTTTATCTAAAAGAGTGCACCAACGTACTTGCAGACACTATATCTTTTAAGATAGAACGCTAACATATCTTCTTGGAAGTTTATATCAAACGTGATTAGTTCCGCACAGCACGTTTCAGGCTTAACTTGGTGAACTATACAGTACTTGGTTGTTTTATCGTTGAATATACAAAAACCCGCTCTATCCATCGAAGGATAAGAGTGACCATCAGCAGTTGTGAAAAGATTTTTAGACAACGTCAAAAATATTATTTAAGAAATTGGTTTTCCAACGGTTTTTCGCAGTTAACCCATTCATTCATGAAGGATATCAAGTTGCTAAAAATAAAAGCGTACTCTATCACACAATAAAAAGCAGTAGGTATGAACTACAAATGTTTGCGCACAGTCACTCAAGGGAGATCTGCAATTAGTTAAATCAGTCTTCGGAAAAACGGAAAATAAAGACGACCAAATAATTATGCTTACACAACAGGGTTATGAACTATTTAAGATGCCACTTTGCAAAGTTTATATTCAGAAAATAGAGGATAAAGCATTCTTTTATGACCTTGATCCCTTGAAAGAAACAGAACCAAAAGCGGATAAGGACTTGGTTTCAAAAGAAATTTTGCGGATTATTTCTCAACAGGATGAACACATAGGCATAGAATCGCATGTTTTGTTGAAAAATACAATTTTTCAGATCCACCTGAGGAAGCCGCGCTTAATAATTTTAAAGAATTTGCTAAAAAAATCGGCATCAATTTAGCGTCCTATTTCGGAAAAACATCCAAGATATACCTAACTATAATGCAGTATTCATACGTGCAACCACTGATCCTCGTTATACGTCGTATATAGTTTCTAAAATCGCTTACGAAAATGGTTTACCTGTAATAGATGACGAATCCATAAAAATCTGCGCCAACAAAATTCACAATATACATTACATTATTTGAAAAATGACATTCCACGAATCCCAACAATGTTTCTTATGAAGGATGACTTATGCCATAAAAAAATTATTAAAATTTTTGATACCCTATGTAAACCTGTAGTTATCAAAGCACCCTACACAAGCTTTAGTCGTTATGTTGAGAAAGCCGCATGTGGAACTATTTTTAGAACTGGTGCTAGTCGCTTCTTTAAAAAAAAATTCTACGTCTTAGCAATCCAAAGTTTTACGCCGACAGCCTATGACTGGCGGGTCGGCGTGTTAGGTAATGGTATCCTATATGTCTGTAAATACATGATTCCCAAAGGCAAATGGAAACACGGCGCTAAATTAGGTGGTAAATCTACAATCATATAGGGTGGAACAGTTGCTATCCAAAAAAAACGAAATACCATCTCGTCTCCTAGAAGTCGCTCTCAAAGCATGCAGCGTTATCGGTAAAGGACTCTACGGCGTAGACCTCAAAGAAATCAACAGATTTTGTCGTTGTAGAAGTCAATGATAAATCCAAGTGTCTACGCGGGATTACGAAGATAGTATGGATCCAGACATCTATAGCTGCATAATCAATTACTTATCAAATTAACGCTCACCTAATTCGACATCTATTTATCTTATCTATTTACATTCAGTATAATGGAGTACAGGTATATGCCTAAAGCATCACGCAAAGCACATAAAATACCAGTAAAAGACTATGAATTCAAAGAGAATATGACAGTTAATGAGCTTGTAGCTCAGATGCAAGCCGCATGGGGTTTTACTGCTGGAAAATTAGCTGAAGGCGTAAACATCATGGAAAAAATGATTGATGACAAAAATTGTGTTAAATTTCTTTCTTTTACAGCTGACATTATTGCCACTGGCTCACGAGGTATCATTAAAGAGCTTGTTAAGCGAAATCTTGTTGACGTCATAATAACAACCTGTGGCACTCTTGATCACGATATCGCTCGGTGTAGTAGAGATTACTACAAGGGCAGCTTCATCATGAATGACTCTAAACTCCACCAAGAAGGAGTCAACAGGTTAGGAAATATACTTGTACCAAACGATAGCTATGGCACAGTTATAGAGAAAAAAGTCATTAACATGCTTGAACAGTTATACAACGAAGGTAAAAAAGAATTTTCTACCATAGAACTTAACCGAGAAATCGGTTTACGTGTCTGCGACGAAACATCAATTCTTTATTGGGCTGCAAAAAATAATATACCCGTTATTGTTCCTGGCCCAACAGATGGCTCTGTAGGGTATCAACTTTGGTTCTTTAGTCAAGATCACAAGGATTTCTGTTTAAATATTTTGAAAGATCAAGAATACCTAAACAACCTTATTTTTGATGCTAAAAAAACGGGTGCTCTAATTATTGGGGGGGGCATAAGCAAACATCACACCATTTGGTGGAACCAATTTAAAGATGGCTTAGACTATGTTATCTATATTACTACAGCTAACGAATGGGATGGCAGTTTGAGCGGCGCAAGACCCCGTGAAGCAGTTTCATGGGGGAAAATCAACGAGAAAGCAAAGCGCATTATGATCGAAGGCGACGCCACAATGGTTTTACCAATAATGGCAAGCGCTTTGATTGACCGCTTAAACAAAGACAAAAAATAGATCTTGGCATCAATTTTTTCTTTAAATGCTAAGAAGAAAGAAATTATGCTTGTGGCATATCTTTGAAAATCCAGCTCATATCAGGACCATTGCGTTTCTCGGTTACGCGTTCAGATAATGCGTGACAAATGAGCGGCAATGCAATAGTTGCGTCACAATAGCAAACAGCACGTGTACCAGTTTGGCTGTTGATCTTTCCCCAACTGATGGCTTCCTCCAAAGTACACCCAGATAACCCGCCCCATTGGGGGCTATCTGTGGTAATTTGGATTGCATACTTGTGTGGATAGTAGTATTCCTGCAAACTCTTACGTAATCCACCTTGCCTTCCTTTGACACCCTCGTCACAGGTCATTGGAGAGACAGAAATGGCAATTAATTGAGTGAGATCCTTTGGTACGCCACCCCCGATGTAGACGACACCGACTTCTTTAGTTTTAGTACCAACTTGAATAAATTGGTCAAATTCTTTCACAGAATCAATATGGATGGTATGACCTTGGTTTTTGGCTAAGAGAAAGGTTTCACCATATGCGCTGTCAACCATAGCCGGACTGAAAATCGGGACACCATTTGCTGCTGCGACAGCAGTGATAGCTGGAATATTTTTCGCGCCTAGAAACTTGCCAAGACCATAGAGAAATTCTGCGGAGGTATACATGTGATCCTCTTTGCAGGTCATAACATAATCTGTGACCAGATCTTCCATCTGGCGGTAATCGGTTTCTTTACCGTAAACATCGTAATATCTATTAACGTCGTCTTTTAGAAGCTGGGTGTCGTCAACCATGTGGCTACCTTGGTAGTACCCAAGACCCATAGCATCAACAATATCTTCAGAGACATTCGCACCTGTAGAAACCAAAACATCGATGAATCGATTTTCAATAAGCCAATTTATAATCGTCCATTGACCTGCTGTACTCATAGATCCTGCAAAGCCTAATGCGATAACAGTATCTTTTTCACGTATCATGTTTTCCCAAACATCGACAGCTTCGCCGAGTTTGCGACCCTGATATGCGGTTCTACTCATTTCTTTTAGTAATTGTGAGATTGGCTTTTGCTTGGTGACTTTGATTGGTTCTAGTTTTTTGCTAAAGTAATCATTACCCATTGTTTAATATTGCACCTCGTTTTACAATAATACCCTTGTATTTGAAAATTGTTATTCAATAAAGTAGCTATTAGTTGGGTGAATCAAGATTCAGCATATAAACTAACATTTCTAACATGTTTGGTTTTACATTAACGTAGTTATTAAATGAAAATAATTGGATGAAATTAAAAGGTAGAATTTACATTTTTTCGGGTGCAATCACACCAATAATGTTCAATGCATTCCGGATAACAATTTGGATGCTCTTAGTCAATGCTAAACGTGCATTACTTAACGATGGGCTATCTGCTTTCAGCACAGGATAAGCATTATAGAAAGTATTGAACTTATCAGCTAAAGCGTTGGCGTAGTCGGCGATCATGGCTGGTTTTAGGTATTCAGTGGCTTCTATGAATACTTCCGGAAAATTTGCCAACTGAAGGATGAGTTCCTTTTCAAGGCGCTCAGTAAGCAATACAAACGCAGGGTTTTGAGGTCCACTTGTGGCTTTACGAAGAATACTACAGGCCCTTGCATGAGTATATTGGACATATGGGGCACTATTAGTTTCAAAATTCAGTACACGCTCCCAAGTGAAAACCACTGGCTTTCCAGGGTCTACGTCGATTAATGCATAACGAACGGCCCCTAGCCCTACAAAGTTGGCGATATTATGTTTCTCTTCCTCCGACAGCAATGGTGATCTCTTAGATACTTCCTCATAAGCCCGGCTGACAGCTTCATCGAGAACCTCATCGAATGTGATATAGTGACCACGTCGACTACTCATTTTATAACCGGGCAAAGTAACAAGGTTGTACGCAAAATGCACAAGGTTTTCAGCCTCTTTACCATAACCTATCGCATATAAAGCCAATTTAAGTTGCAACTGTGCTAGAGATTGCTCCATACCAATGACATTGATAACTTCCTCTGCTTGTTTGAACTTCCAAATAGTATACGCGATATCACGTGTTGTATAAAGCGTGGTTCCATCCGCTCGAACCAATGTAAGCGGGGGAATTTTATTGTTAACGCTCAAACCTAATTTGGCTTTAAGGTCAAAAGCTTTGGAAACCTTGTCAGCATCAAATTGAAGCACCCCTTTCTCGTTAAAAATGAAAGGTGTTGCTTTGAGCTTTTCGATTACTTCATTGACCTGGGGTGTCCAGACGAAGTCACTTTCCCAATCCCATGAGTCGTAATTTACGCTTACACGCTGCATTGTCTCTTGGAAACCATTCAA
>JAAZFA010000104.1 GCA_012511995.1 Thermoproteota archaeon
AAGTGTAGATAAGTTTTTTCAGGGTTTCTTTATCCAACTTGTGGTAGTTTACCAGGGCTGAGAAACCATCTTTGCGGCCATCCCAGATGTGCCAGATAAAGGGACGGTTTTGGAATACTTTGCAGTGGTTGGCAAAAAAATCATCGCGCAACCAGTCTTCGAGGTTGGTTTTGTTGGAACCGGCTTGTTTGAGTAAATCTGCCACCACGCTGTTGTTCCAGTTTTCAACCCAGGCCTTCTGCAGCAGTTGCCTAAGCCGCTCGGCTGCGGGCTGCTCGCTATAAACAGGTGGAATACACACAATACCGTCTTCATCAAAGGGAAGTTCCAACTCTTTTACTTGTTGTATCAGTTCTCTGGCTTCTTCGCTCAGCTCCATTTCTTCATCGCTCTCGGCAGGCCATCGGTAGCCCAGCAAACGGGCAACGGCCACCTGCAAGGCATTTTCTGCTTTTACCGGGTGACCATGAAACAACCATTGGGTGGGGTCATCACTATATGGTTGTGGTAAACCATTTAGATATTTTTGGTTTGCAATTTCTTTCCAGTAATCATAATCAAACACAACATCAACAAAGGAGCCAGCAGTAACAGCAATTCTTTCATCAACAGAACTTAGTAACTTGCTATATTCACCAGAATCAACAAAAGCATATATTGGTAAAAAATATTTTTCATCTTTCGGACAAATAATTGCAACATTATCATCAAAGAACCTATCAGATTTTAGATATACTGAAAACCGATCTTGATTTGTTTTACCAAGAAAGATTCCAATTTTATCATAAACATTTTGACCATGATTACGAAAACCAATTTCTTCAGATGGATTGAAATCTGTATCATTCCATATACAGATAAGATGCCTACCTGAATACATTTTATTTGAAGGTGTATCGAGCCAATAGTAATGTGAATCAGTTAATGTATCCAGTTCCCAAAAGCACCTTAAATAATGAGGTCTGTCACCTGTAACACTTCCTTTGCCCTTTTCAGCATATTTGCTAAGAAATTCATCATCGGCTGAAGAATCAACAGCTATACGGCATTTAGGAACAGAGAGTATTTGGCTTTGAAATTTAGACTGAACCGGAAAATTATATAAACCATTTATTTTATCAGGGATTGATTTTTCACCAGTCACATCAATAACATTATAAGAAGTATTAACAGGTGCTTGTAGTTTAGTGTTTATAAGACACACATTTACCACTTCACCTGAGATGCACTCGAATGCACCTGGTCCTAATTTTGCAATATACCCAATGGTGTGTTTTTTTACAAAAGATTTACGCAGACACTCAAAATACTTTGTAAAAAGCCAGTTCTGAGGGATTACAATAGCGCATTCACCTTGTTTTACAAGGAGTTTTAAAATACGTTCAAACATTACATTAGCTAAATCGTATTTACTAAGCTTATAATGTTCTTCAAAATAATCTTTAAAGAAATCAGATTGCCCTTTACTGCCAAGAAATGGAACATTAGTAAAGATTAATGAATATTTTTTTGATAAGATTTTTGCAGCATTACTTATCCCCAGTGCAAAAACACCTCTCATTTTCACTTCTTCGTCACCTTCTGCTGTTAATGCTTTTTCAAGGAATGGAATAAGTTCATCGTAACTTGCAGTATATAGGTCACTTTTTATTGCAGAAGGATTTAAAAGACTACCAAGTTCAGGTGCTAATTGGAAAAGATCATATAAACCCTCAATACCTTTTTCAAGACGCTGCCTTTGATTTTCATCGGCTTCATTGCTAACCAGTTTTAACCAATCTGACTTTTTACCTTTTGGAGCAGAGCCAGAACAAGCAAGGTTTAAATTGGGTAATACATGGTATTTTCCAATAAAACGCCAGGCTGTTATTGCTAAATTAAAAGCTGCAATCTGAGTGCAGCGTGGATCTAATTCAAGACCATAAAGATTTTCAGAAATTACTTTATCTGCGGCTCCCTCTGCAGATAATTTTTCTTCAAACATTCTGAGTTGAGCCAAAACAATAAATAAAGAAGCAACAAAATGCCCTGAACCCATGCAGGGATCAAGTGTTGTGAGTTCTGCTGTTTTTTCAGGCCAACTCTCGTATTTGCCAGAAATAGGTACATTTTTTTCAGAAAACCTTAAATAATCAAATCTTACAGGAGATTTAACACTCGGGTTTTTACTTGTCCACCATGCACCAATAGTGTTGTCAATTAAAAAATGCACCATGTATGGTTCAGTAAAAAGCTGAGACACGGAAGGCAATCTCTCTCCGTCAATTAATTCCTGACTTGCATTGATGGCAGCTTTCGCTTCATTTTGCCAGAACTGATATACCCAACCCAGGGCGTCATCGGCAGTAAAGATTTCAGGTTCAAGTGCATTTAAGATGCTTTCGAGAGCAATGCGGTCGTCGGGTGAAAACTTTACTTGCATCAAAGGGTCGTTCACCCTAAAGATAGCAGGAAGCATTTTGGAGGCGTAGGTGGCTGCTGCATCCCATTTGTCAGCATAGCCCTCTTCCGGTGCCAGTTCTTCTATTTCTTCCAAGGTAACCGCAACACCCATGGTGGGATGCATCAGCAAATTATTTGCCTCCAAAAAACGGGCAAACAGGATTTTGTGCCAATACTCATAAGCCAAGTCATAAGCAAGGTTTTGCATCTCGTGGCTGCCGTTAGGGAGTTTTATATCGCCAAGCAAACGGGCTTTTGCACGGAGATTATTGCGTAAGGCGCGTTGCTCAGGGCTTTGGTGCTGAAAGGGTTCGGGCTGGTCAACGGCCAGGTTTTTCAAACTGTTTATAGCGCCTTCTTCCGCTGTTTTGCGTGCTTTGATTACCGCTTTTTCAAGTATGTTTCGTTGCTGTGCTGTAAGAACTGCCATATTTTGCTATTTTAAAATTACCGATTTTCCGCTATCGAGCAGCGCTTGAATTTCCTGTTTAACTTTTCCCACATATTCATCCAACTCGGTTCTACTTGAAATAGTCTGTTTGGGAAGGCGATATGATTTTGCATCGGGCACAGCTATCTTCATGGCTTCTTCAAGAGCAGCCCTGAATTGCTCGGGCAGTGCCGAGACTTTGGTTTGCCACTGGTCAAGCGATGTGTGTTTTAACTCGTTGTTTATGCCTCTGGCATCTAATTCCTTCACTTCGGGCTTCGACAGTAATTGATAGTTCTGCAGTATTGCATGTTTCTGTTCGGGGGTGATTTTTTTGAAATACTCATTGCCCTGTAGTTCATCCATGCCCTTTTGATATACCTCGAGGAATTTCTTCTTTGCTTCATTCAAAAGATCCTTCAAAAAAGTGGTTATTTTTGCCAATAGAGGATCGATTAAATCGGGTTCATGAAAAAATATCCTGTCGGTTCTAATGGCATTGATCTGATCAAGAATATCTTCTGCACCATTTGATACGGGAACATGTTCTTCAAGA
>JAAZFA010000105.1 GCA_012511995.1 Thermoproteota archaeon
AGAAGAAACGATGGTTGGGTCACAAACCTTCACTTGAGCCATCAAGCCAAAACAACAATTTTCATAAAAAACTATCCTTGATAATGATTAACCTCAGACTCTTATAGAGTTGCACCACAACATTCACATTGCAAAAACCATCACACCTCTATAATAACTCTATTCTTTGTAGCTCTCCTCTTTCTTGTCTACAAAGAGGCTGTTTAGCAGTTCTATAGCTTCTGACGCATATGCGTAGGCCGGACCGCCACCCATCAGAATTCCAACCGAGATAGCCTCCAGAATTTCAGCTTGACTATTTCCCATTTTTACTGCAGCAGATACATGGTTTTGAATACATGGCTGGCATCGTATCGCCACTGAAATGCCTACAGCAATGAGTTCTTTTGTTTTCTCTGAGAGCGCACCACTAGACATGATGGTGCCATGCATCTGGTTAAAACGTTGAGCTACTTCAGGTAATTTTCTAAGCAACCTGTTAGGCTTGGATTTTATCGGTTCCTTTTCCGAATACGCCATCATTACATCCCTCTGCTAAGAGAAGCTCGCCCAATATTTATAGCATCCTCCGTAAAAACCAAAGTGAACAGTTCTTTCATGTTGGTGCCAATTGAAAAATCCTCCGTTTGCTGACTAAGCAACCAAAAAATCACTCCGCCCTCTCCCCCAAATAGGACTGTAGCAAAGTTCTTCGAATTGAGGATTAACTAGGTTCTGTGTGTTGATGTTGTGTGTTGGCTGGTTTTTCTGAGCATTTATCCGTTGCCTGCCGCTTACTTGGAACTTAGAAACAGTTTAATACCTAAACGATACTAATATTTTATGTTTAAAAAATAAACAAGGCGACATGTTGTGGATGCAATTGACAAGAAAGTAATCACTCAACTTCAAGCGGACGGAAGAACAACCCTTAAAGAACTAGCACAAATTACGGGTTTCACAAGTATGGGAACCAAAAAACGGCTCGAACGGCTCATACAGAAAGAAATCATAAAAGTATCAGCGCTTATCAACTCAGACGTTCTCAAGCTATATCCAGCAATCATAACGCTTGAAATGGAAAGTGCAGAAGCTATGCAGGAACTGCTAGACCGATTCGAGCACTGCCCAAGAGTAATCCAGATTTTCAAAACAATAGGCGGGTTCAACTTGATAGCAATTGTTGTTGCAGAAACCCAAGAAACACTTGAGAGCATATCTATGGAAAAATGCTCTCTTAGGTGTAGCAGGGGCATACGTCGCTCAGAATTTTACCCCGTAAGCGATACTTACTTCTCGCCATTCCTTCAGATAAGAGAAATTTTAGCTCATAAAGAGACGAAAGTGGCACCATGCAAGATTGAATGTGACCCCTGCAGCCGATATGAAACTCAGAAATGTGTCGGTTGTCCCACCACAATTAACTATAAAGGTTCTCTATAAGCTGGAAGCGCTATACAATGAGCACTGCTTCGGTTGGAAAACTTAAGCTCACAGAAGTTGATGGTCTAGAAATCATCAGTTTAATTGATAATTCAGTGGATTTTCTCTCAATTATCGATAGAAAAGAGGTTCAATCTTTTAGGCAATGGACGAAAAAGCAGCGTGGTGAAAGGGAGATCGGAAAACATTCAGAATTACCTGTTGCTGAGCATGGCTTCTCAATGCTTATCCGTATTCTATGTGGGAGAAAAAGTATTAGCGTCCTATTTGATACTGGCGTTAGCGCTAGTGGGGTCGTTGAAAATGCTAAACGAATGAGCATAGAACTTAATGAGGTGGAATACGTGGTGCTTTCACATGGACACTATGATCATTTTGGGGGGCTACAGTCAGTGCTGAAAGCAATCAACAAACCTAATCTACCGCTTATCCTTCATGAAGATATGTTCAAGACAAGAGGAAATGCCAGTAGCGACCGAACTATACGGGTTTACCCCCAGTTTCCTACCGAAGACCAGTTACTTTCAGCACAGATACTCAAAACAAAGCAGCCTTCTCTAATCGCCGATGGCACCACACTTATAACAGGTGAAATTCCTCGAGAGACAAGTTTTGAAAAGGGCTTTTTGAAACACCGTGCTCTTATAGATGGGGTATGGCAACCAGATCCCTTGATTCTAGACGACCGTGCAATTGTCTTTAACGTTAAAGGAAAAGGGTTAGTGATTATTTCGGGTTGTGCACACGCAGGCATAATCAATACGGTCATGTGTGCCCAGCGCATATCTGGAATTAAGGACGTTTATGCAGTTATGGGCGGTCTTCACCTTGCTGGCAAAGAAAACGAAAACAGGATCCAGCCGACTGTGAAAGAGATGGAACGGATATTCCCTAAACTTGTAGTGCCCATGCATTGTACAGGTTGGAGAGGAATGTTTTCTATAGCAAAAGCTTTGCCAGACGTATTTGTCTGGAATAGTGTTGGAAACCTCTATATGATAGGAAATAAAAA
>JAAZFA010000106.1 GCA_012511995.1 Thermoproteota archaeon
TATCGTCCTAACTCATTATTCCCTTTTCGTCTTTTAATAAGTATTTACTAAAACAAATTATTGCTATTCTCTTTTTTTAGGTTTTTTTAGTGTTTGTTTTGTTGTTTTTTGATTTGTTTTATGTTTAATGTTGTTATTAGTAGTAGGGTAGGTAGGGTTATTGATGCTATTATTGTTAGTGTGAAGGTGTTTTGTGGTGTGTATTCTATTGTTATTGTGAGTTGTCCTGTTTGTTGTATTATCCATGCGTTTGCGTATCCATTTATTTGTATATGGTTTTCTTCTGGTATTGTGTTTCCGTTTATTGTTGCTTTCCAGTTTGTGTCGTAGCTTTCTAGGAGTGCTAGTATGAATGGGTTGTTTGTTGTTGTTGTTATGGTGTATTTTGTTGGGTTGTTTTGTTGCCAGGTTAGGTTTTGGGGTGTTTGTAGGTTGTTTGGTATGTTGGTGTTTTTTGTTGTGTTGGTGTGTATGTATGTTGTGTGTTGTAGTGTTGTCCATGGTGTGTTTTTTGTTTGGTTGAATAGGTCGTTTATTGTTGTGTATGTTTTGGTTGTGTTTGCTGTGTAGATTTTTTGGTGTGCGTTTTTGTTTTCGTATAGTGTAGCTTCTTCCCAATCTTTTAATAAAGTAATTTCTGGGGTATCTATTATATTAAAATCAATTAAGTTAATATCATCACCTGATGCAATATTTTTTTGGTTAATGATATTTTTAATTCCTAACATTCCTAGAGTATCTGCAATTTCATTGTTGGGTGTATATACACCTATTTCTTGAATGCTTATCGCCTTGGGTATAGTTAAGTTTTCATTGGTATTTTTTTCGATAAATTCATCAAAGTTTACTTCTATTCTTGTAATGTAAATATTTTCAAATTTGTATATATTTTCAAGTGACTCATAGTTGATTTTTTCCAACTCAATTATCTTGTCGGAATTGTTCCATAATGTTAAGGTATAGTTAACTTTTTGATATTCATCTTCAAAAATTACTTTAATTGCGTTCAGATTTTGTGGTTCACTCCAATTAATTTGTAATACTTGAGGTAAACCTGTTTTTGAAGTCCACGTGGTGGTGTTATTTTGATCTATGGCATAATCTGGTTTAGTGCTTGCGTTTTTGAATGAACTTGCAGTAACCACTGCTTTTTCTACCAAGTTTATCCCCATTGTCTCATAGATTTTTTCTATTAACTCTTTATTATTTGACTGCATATATTCTGTTCCTAAACCAGAAATAATTGGTTTAGAAAAAATCAGTGGATATGGATTTCCTAAGCCTAATCTTGCTCCTCCAAAATCGTATGTGATATACGTTCCTGTTTGTGGCAATATTAGAGTCCAGTATTTTTGAGAAAGCGCGTTGTTCATCTCCGAATAGGATTCTGGAAAATTAACTCCCTTTTTATCAGGATATAAATAATTAGTTGATACGTCGCCGTTAGTTAGTGGATACGCTGAAGTCAGTAAAACTATTACTGTTAGACTTAGAATAATCGCCTTTGGTATTATACGTCTAAACTTTAATAATAAACTTGAAATTGTGATTCCTATTAAGATGCTGAAGCATATTACAACAAAAAAACCCCAATGTAGAGGTTCTCTAAAAGGTAACAATAACAGATTACTCGTAATTAGCTTGTAAATAGGTGGCAAGCCAAAATGTGCTGTTAATGCCAAAAATGTTATCGCGGCTAAACTGAAATAGCCTGCAGCTTTTCGTGATTTAGAAATCAATAAACTTGCAAACGCTATTATCGGAGGCAAATATGACAGAAAAATTATTAAGGGGTTTCCCAAAGCGGTCAAATTGCCATTATCAAATTTGGCGATATATTCTCCAGCATAAGGTACATATGGGTTCCCTAAATGCCCCTGATAAAAACTCCACTTAGGGATTAATCTTAACACATCTTCAATTCTAGTGTTAAAAACTAAATCTGGAGTTCCAATACCTATCTGTGTTTGAGTAAATACATCCCAATTAACTAATAATATCATAATTATCCATATTGACGATAAAACTGCTGTTATAACAAAAAATGGTATCTGTCTAAGAATGTCTGATGCAGATTTGCCAATATTTTTGATGCCCTCAAAGACACACTTACTTTTTGGAAACAACATTATTTTTGCTGATTTTTCTTGCTTAGTTCTAAGTCCATTTTCAATTATCTTGAATATCACTATCAGACCTATTAACAATAGACAGGTCATTGGGTTTCGGTAGTTTGGAAATGGACCGTAAGAAAAAACAAAGAGCAAACCTGAAATCGCCATCAATTTATTTGATTTTCTAATTAACCCCTCTGTAAAAACTATTAAACATGGTAAAATCGCAACTACTACATCCATAAACGCGATTGCCGAAATTTCTCTATCGACTATCATGTATATGTTTGAGGTTATGTAGATGCCTGCTATTAGTGCGGCTGTGGTATTTTGATTTAATAGTTTTTTTGTTAGTATGTATGTTAGTGTTGATGTTAGGAACATCATTAGTGTTAGTGTGGTTATTTGTGATGTGTATGTGTTCGTGCCTAATATGTTGAAGATTGTCATTAGTAGGTATGATGGTACTAGTATTCTTGGTGTGTATATTGAGGTCATGCCTAGGTCTGTTTGGTCCCATGTGTATGTGATTCGGTTTGTGAATGCTTCTTGGTTTAGTTGTGGTCTGTAGTCTCCGCTGATTAGTATGTTTGGGTGTTCAAACCAGGTGACAACTCGCAAGCTAAGCAATAAAAAAATGATGATTACTAAGATTTCTATTTTTTTTGACTGTAACAGTTTCTTTATTTTTCCCAGCATAACACCCGGTTGGTTTTTTGGTTTGTTTACTGTGTAGTTTATTCTATATAATATATGCTTCAGGGATTAGAAGTGTTTGTTGTTATTAGTTTTTTGATGTGGAAACTTTGCTTTTTATTGTTGTGTTTTTCTCGCCTTTTTATTGATTATTACGACTGTTGATGTGGCTATTGCTGGCGAAATGCGGTTTTTAACAAAAAGCCTTATTTTATCCTTATTTTTTTTATATAGTCCCTGCAGTTTGCCTTTAAGCGCCTAGGCGTTTATGAGGAAACCTTTTTATAGTTAACTCCCACACACTAATTGATACAGAGAAATTAAAGAGGAAAAAACAATTGATAAACTTAAATAGACACAGTAAAATTTCCAAATCTATATTCGCAGCAATCTTAGCAATAGCATTAATTACTTCAACATTCGCAGCCACTGCACTTGCATTTACACCTGGACAATCATATACATCGCCGGATTATGCAGACTATGTAATCTCGGAAGGTACAGCTGCTAACGACTACTACAGTAGCAGACAATACTCATATGTTATCAACCAGTGGGCTTCAGAATATGGTCCGTTGGTTGGTAGCACTTCTGAATATCCTGCCGCTAATCCTAACTATGATTGGTTTAATGCCAACAAAGCCATACGTGTCGGTATGACTGAATTCGGAGAATTTGCTACTCCAGAAAATGCAGGTATCGCGTATGGTGCCGACAATGATGAATTTGACATCACAGAAAGCTGGGCATCAGACCTCATATTGGAAAAGTATTGGATTCAAGGCTGGACTTTGTCAATGAACTATATGCGTCAGGGCGAAGAACGCTCTATTCATGCATGGTCCATCTACAGTGACTTAACTAACAAAGAAGATGGTAGGGAAGTCTACAGTTGGTATGGTGACTATTGTGACTATATGGTTCAAGGTAGACAAGTTACTCCTGGATCTTTACTTCCGGCAGGCGTAGATGTAATTTATGACAGCGCTAGACTTTTTGTTGCAAGAACACACACTATCGTTCGTGACGGTTTCTTTAAGGAAGATGTTGCAAAAGTAACATTCACACTCGTCTTCAACAAGGATACAAAATATGCAATTGCATACAAGGATGTCAAGGTCTTACTAGACTCAAAGATTTTAGACAGAATAATTAACTTCACCTTTACAGAACGCTACGAAATTGACTTGGCAAGAGGAATTAACCCCTCAAACACAGCATACATCCACTACTTCGATGAATTCAGCGAAACCGTCTATCAACACCCACTAGTCGGAAACAACACCTATGATGTACTGCAAGCTTTCGATGGTGAAAGAAACTACATATTCTTTGCTGGTTATTGGCCATCAACTACTGAGCACACAGTGTATAATCCACTAGTGCCCAAAGAAACTATGGTGGGTGCACCATGTAACCATGATGGAATGCGTATTCTACCTGTCGGTACAGCTGTATCAGACATGCCAGTAGAGCCAAGCACTCCTTGGGTTATTGCTCAATGGCAATATGACGAAGAAGAATATCCAAAGTTACTCAACTTCCTAGCTAAAGCAGATGTTAACCGCGAAATCCGCTTTGTTGAAGTCTTCGGAATGACAGATTACAACAAAGGCTCTGAAATAGTTTCAGATAACTCTGAACCTCAAATTCGAGCCATTTACAATCCATATGCACCATTCGTTGCACAAGACATCAACGCAACAGACGCAATCAACTTTGTTGATGTAGAAGTTCAATATCTAATGCACCAAGTATTCAACCCTGAAGACTTAACAACTGTCGGTAACGTCGGTGATGATCCATTTATGTGGATGGGTCTAGGTCAATCTTCAGCTACATCTGACAGTGCAGGCGCAGTTATGCTAACCGACATCGCAGGAAGCGCAGAACCTCTATCATTATTCGACAAACACGATGACTTGTTCCCCTGGACAGAAGATGATTTGAACGAAGGTACAATACCCTTCGGTCTAGAAGTCTTCGATGGTAGTTACACTGAAGTATTCAGCAACACTGAAAGAGGAACAGGCGCAGACAGCACTGAATATGTACGAACTGGACTTTTAGACTTCGTATTCTGGGCATATGATGACGAATGGCAGAGTCCACCACAGCCAATAGCAGGTGGAGACTCTTACTTGGGTGACTATTGGTATCCATCAAAGAATCCGTTAACTGAACGTTGGACGGGTTGGTGGTACACTTATAATGACTTGATTGGTTATGATGCAATTACTTACAACCCTAACGGTATCTTATCTGTTGGTGGTGTGAAAGCTAACGGATTAACAAGATACTTCAACGATTACAACTTTGCAATTACTCGAGAAGGCACCTCACCAGCTGCAAGCATATACGACTTACACACCTTCGGTCTCTTAATTGATGCTCCAACTAGCGATCCAAGTCTACCAACATATGACTTCTTCCCAGTATCAACTTGGGCAAGCAGCTATAACGAATTCGGCTACTCTGAAGGCTACGCAGTAATATCTATCGCACGTGACATTAACGGCACCCGCGGTTTATCCGTGTACGGTTGGGATGGACGTGACACATACTGGGCATCAGCTTGGGCATCACAATACTTAGACCAAGACTACAACCAATGGGTACCTGCAGGCGCAACAGCAATCATACTAAACATTGAATACACTGATGAATTCCACGAACCAAGCGGCTTTGAAGTCGTCAAAGTATTAGGTACAATCACAGAATTCGGAACTAACCTATTCTGGAAAAACTATGCTGGTGGCGCATATGACCAAAATGACAACCTATGGAACGAAGACCCATCATCACCCACATGGGACACTGGCGACTCAGACTTTACTCTACCAGACCTCAACGAGGACATTGAACGTGTCGAATGCGAATACAAAGTTTGGTGGTTCGCGAAACTTCCAACAAAAACAACTGCAAAAGTTCAATTTGACCCATAAATAAGTAAATTACCCCTTTTTTATTTTTAAAATTTTTTAAGACAATGTGTTTTTTTAGATTTAGCGTTCTTTTTGTTTCTATAATAACTTGAATTATCACTGTTAGCTTAATCTTTCTCAGAAGTATAGTGTTTTAAGATAGTGCTCGAGATTTTTTAGTTTAACCTTTTATATTTTCATAATTCCATTACTTGAAATAAAATTTTTATTCAAATTCCGTGAAACTAGGGAGGTGTAAAATTTTTTGCTTGCTGGAAAATCTTCATCGACAAAGTGCAAAAGTTTTTTTCAAATCGAATAAACGCTGCTATGTTACTCTTGGGCAAATGTTTTCTGAAAAAAGTTGGTTTTTATCTTCGGCGGTTTTTGTTTTTAGCTCTCTTCTTTAATAGCATAATTGTTGTTAAAGAAACAATTACTATTACTGCTAATGCTATTCCGATACCCCAATAGTAATCAGCTTCTGTTTTATCAGACACTACAAATATGTTAGTGTCTACAATGCTGTACGCGTATTTGTATGCTGTACTCATCTGTTCAGCGCTTAAAGTTTCTTCTACTTTATACTCCAACAACACACCAGAAATCTGGTCATAAACAAAGAGTGCTGAATAAGTCAATTCTTCTATAGTTTCTGAATGCTCTATCACGTTTACAATTCTTTCAGTGCCTAAGTACTTTCTTGTTTCTGTACTGTTAATTAGTGCCTCTTGATTCAAATTTATAAAGTCTCCTTGTGTTAGGTTAGCCGATATTATCAATGTGTTATTTGCTGTGATTGAGCGATCTGCATGATAATAAAATTCTGATCCATTCCGATACATGCCTGATGCGTAAAATAAAACCCTCTGTTCTGAGACAGCTGAAACCTCAAGTTTGCTCCATGCAGGAATTGTTCCCTGATCTCCCGAATCAATAACATCGTAGTTTCCGTATGCGATCCACTGTCCTACTGAAACTCCTACTCTGTATTCAGTAGCTGTTACTGGAGTAACTAAACATGATAGTAACATAAAAACTAAACAGGAATATTTCAACAATTTCAAATTAATCATAATAGCTTCTCCATAGAACAACCCATAACTGTTTAGGAATAAATAAACTTTCTATAAGTAAATTTTCCTACTATATTATCTATAAACTTTTGAATATCCTTTTATACCTAAAATATAATTTCATTACCGACTGGTGTAATCACTTGAAAAAATCATGTTTAACCCTATTAATATCCTTTCTTGTATTGTCTTCTCTATTTGCTCTACCTTCATCTGAAGATGTCACAGGAATACAGGAAGGCACAATAATAACTTACACATACGTTCGAACTCTAGGTGCTAACGACACATTCCAAATTGGTGATGCTCTTTATTCGATAGAACAATTCAATCCAAATTATCTAGAATTTACAATTAAAGGTAGACAAATAGTAAAGTGTAATATTACTTACGCAAATGGTTACCCAATCAATGTTAGCCGAATAGAGTCACTTATATATTTACCTCCTCAAGCAATTCAACAGAGCCAGCAAGGAAATATCGCTTGGGTTGACGGTGTTAACGCGCCCCTAATGGCTGGTTTACTTAATAAGACAGTTGAAACGATAGATTTACCGACTGACACTGGTACCTATAAGTCTGTTAGATTGACCCTGAAAATGCTGGCTGGAACCTTGATAATGATTTACGATGTAAGCTCCGGTGGATTAATTTATCAAGAATTTCGATACCCCAGTGGAGACATCATCACCCAATCCCTGAAAAGCGTAGGTTACGATAGTCCTTTGTTGGCGAGCAACAGTTATCTCAGTTTGATTATGCCTATTTTAACTATAGTTTCAATGGTTATCATAGTTTTAATGTGTGTTAGACATAAAAAAGAACCTAAATCGTTCAACGCAAAAGATGCATCATCCAAAAACGTTTTAGTCTTTACTTTGGTGGCTGCAGTTTTAGCTGTGGTAGCAGTTTTTGTTCCCTGGAGCCAAACTCAAGGCGTCTTTGATTATTTACCTTACAGTTTACCCACATACTTCACCTACAACATCTTTACTCCTGCACCAACCCTGAACTTTTTGTTGGCAAGCGTAACAGCACATTTAGCAGCAATCATCATCTGGCTAAGTGTAGGCTTGATTTTGTTGTCTTCAAAGAAAAAGTTGCCGCGCCTCACCAGTGTTGTATCAATAATTTTAGCTATAACTTCAGCTGCACTGTTTTTGTTGACTGGTCAATCTATACATGTAGGTATGCCCTTGGTTTTGGCTTCTGTAGCATTACTTGCGCTAAGTCTTGTGGTTTCAGCTAAAATCATAACGATTACAGTTGAACCCGAAAAACCCGTGCATAATAAACCTGAAGCAGACCAAAACAAACCTTAACATTATCTACAAAATTCCTTCTGATTTTTCTTTTTTTTGTTTTATGTTCTAAAATGTTAATTGCTTGGTTTATTGAAAAATTTCTTTGTGTGTAAAGCCAAAACATATAAACGAAATCTGTCCATTGCTTGAACATTTATGGTGGCTGGCTTGAGTTCCTTCTTAGTTAACATAGTGTTTGCTGTTTTATGTGTTTTGCCAGGTATCATAGTTGTCTCAGAAGTTTTTAAGTGACGCATATTTGATGTGCATTCAATAATTTTTGGGTGCTGATTTGGACTTTTGTTTTTGTGGGTCTTGCTGTGTTTGTAGGGTGTGTTTCTACTTTTCTGAATGGGTTTTTCTATGTTTTTACTGGTGTAAGTGTTGCTGTTATAGTGTTTTGGGTTGTGAAGTTGCTGATTTGTAGACCCAGTTTCCAGTTGAGTTGGCGTCTACATGAGTTGCCGCTTATAGTGTTAATTGCGGTTCTGCTCTTTTATGTTGCGTTGGATGGCTTTTCATCCCATTTACATGGAGTACGATGTGCTCTACGCGTATTTGCCCTTATGCACAGGGCATATCTGAAGCAGGCGACTTTTATCCGAATTCATACATGGTTTCTGATGTGGGTTTAACTCGGATGCCCCTTATGCCCCTGTACTATGCTTGGGGTCTAACAGTTTTTGGAGCTGACAGCCTGCCTGAACCTAACATCTTAAACTTGACTAATGAGTATTTTGCGGATAAAGAAATAATGGCTGTTCAGGGTCGTACTACCTCCATAAATGAGCGTAGAAGTGTTTTGACGCGTGTTATAGCTACTGAAGAAAAAGCTTGGTTTCAAATGTTGCTTAGTGGCCGTGAACGTCTTAAACTGTTTGTTCCCCTAAATGGCACTTGCCAGTTTGTGCGCTGCAGCGTCTTTGAAAAAATAGGTGGATGGGATGAGAACTCGTTAACTGAAGATGTAGAGTATGCCTTAAGATTGGTTGAGCAGGGCGGCTATGTTAAGTATGCTCTTGATGTGTGTTCAGGCCAGGAAACACCCTCAACTTTACATAAGACCTTAGGCGCAATTGCTTTGTTAATGGCTAAAAGCCTTTGAAATAAGACTGTTTTCGGCTAAAAAAGTACCATTACAAGTCAAATCCTTTGAAAATCGATTCATCAGCATATTAGCCTGAGATA
>JAAZFA010000107.1 GCA_012511995.1 Thermoproteota archaeon
GACATGGGGATTGTATGACGGCAAGTACCACAGGCTACATCCAAAACACGTTTGTTAGGTGATAAATTGCATTTTAGAAATTTTAATTGGTTTTGCGTATGGTGTGCATCAGCAATTTCTGCCCAAAGATTACCCATACTTCCGAAAACTCCGCCATTTTTGGTTTGTTCCATGATTACAAGTTTAATGTAGTAAAATTTAGGATTTGTCTCTTTTGACAAACGCAAATTAACCTATATATTTACCGGATTATAGCCAAGTCTTGTCTCTATCGAAGTGAGTAAATTGCTAAAACTTACTTATTTTCATATTTAGTATTTATTTATAATTTAAATCAAATTTAAGGCGTATTTACCTGTAATATTTGTTAATTATTAACAGTTTACATGTATTATTGTTTGCCACAAGCATTATATGCATTCTGCAACTAAGTGCTTGGATACAATATTAAGGAGAAAAAGGTAAAAAATTGCAAATCAAAAAATTCGTTACCCTAATGGTAACTATTAGTCTATTAGCAGCACTAAGCGGATCTATGATTTCAACCACATTTGCAGCTGACGTCATAAACATACCCGAATACCTCTACGTCATGGGTGAACCAAACCCAGTTGGCCTAAACCAAACAATCTACATAAGTCTCTTCTTCACAAAACCAATACCTCCCGTTGGCTCCGCTTGGGGCGGCGCCGTCTACACAGGTTTAACAGTAAACATCATTACACCCAGCGGCACAAACATAACCCTCCCAGAATCTGATACTTTCACAAGCGACACCACCGGCGGAGTTGGCGGAATCGAATATATTCCACAAGAAGTCGGAAATTATACCCTACAAGCCTTCTATCCAGGCCAAGAACACGGAGACGATTACTACATTCTACCAGCGATCAGCGCGCCCAGCTACTTTACTGTTCAAGAAGAACCAATCCAAGGCTCAGGTTTTACCCCCTTACCGTCTGAGTACTGGTCACGACCAATTTATTCAACAAACTATGCATGGTCACAACTCGGTGGCAACTGGTGGGGACTAGGCAAACCCTCATTCACTGACACCGGTGGATACGATGCACCCGGGAACAACTTCAACGCATACAGCAAAGCACCAAACACCGGTCACATTATGTGGGTCAAACCAGTAGCACTTGGTGGTCAAGTAGGTGGTCCAATCAGTGGCGACCAAGAAAGCCAATACACTTCAACCTCAATTCTCTACAGACAATTCGAACCAGTTATCCTAAACGGCGTTATCTACTACAAAGTATACTCAAACACCCCAACAACAGAAACAAGCGCAGAAACACCAGGTTGGAATGCAGTTGACCTAAGAACAGGAGAATTACTTTGGCACAAAGACACCAAAAATACTCTCGACTTTGCATTCGTATGTAAATTCCATACAGCTCAAGAATTCGGAACACAAGGATTCTTAGTTGGCAGTCTTACTAGTGGAGACATGTTCTTTGCAGCTCCAGGACAAACATTCACTTGGCAATTATTTGACCCAGTCACAGGCTATTTCATCGCAAACATAACTGGCGTTCCATCAACAACAGCAGCCGGTATAGTCGAAACAGACAACGACAACACCCAAGGCGCAGTCCATATCTACTCAGTAGACAACGGCAACTTAACAATGTGGAATTCAACACTATGCTTACAAGGTCCATCTGATGGAATGGGAGGAATGACAATTCGTCCATCAGGAAATATCGACTACGCAAGAGGTATACAATGGTCCGTAAAAATGCCAAATACAACAAGCGCAGGCGCAATCAGTCCCCCAATGAGTATAGCCGGCACAACTGAAGACGTCATCTTATTACAATCATACCCACAAGTTCTTGGTACCTTCGTAACACAATATGGTGCAGCATATTCAGTTGAAGCAGGAATGGATGCAAAAACAGGTGAATTATTATGGGGTCCAGTGAACCGAACCATGGCTAAATACCATGAAATCGGCGTAGTTGCAGTAGGCGATGGCTACTATGTTCATCACGACAAAGACGTAAACACAGCATATGTCTTCAACATTGAAACAGGAAAACAAGTGGGTAGTGCAATCCAACTCGGCGGTAGCGCCCTTAGTACACTATCTAGAGGTGCAGCAATCGCATACGGCAACTGTTACATTTGGGATTACGGCGGATACGTTTACGCAATTGACTTAGAAACTGCCAAAGTTATATGGACATATGAACCAGAAACTGCAGGTTACGATACACCTTACGGTGTCTATCCACTCTGGCACTTCGGTACACACAGCATTGCTGATGGCAAACTCTTCCTATCGCAAGGCAGAATGTATGACCCACCGCTATTCGCAGGAGCAAAGAAACTCGCACTAGACTGCGAAACAGGCGAAGTAGTATGGAGTGTACTAGGCACATATGCCCGAGAACCCAGCGCAATCGCAGACGGCTACATGGTTGCATACAATAGCTATGATGCACAAATTTACACCTTCGGCAAAGGGCCATCACAAACAACCGTAAATGCACCAAACGTCGGCGTAAAACCAGGACAAAGCGTTGTCTTCTCCGGTTCAGTCCTAGACATAGCCTCAGGCACAACTGACTCAGACAGAAGCGCTCGTTTCCCCAATGGATTAGCATGTGTTTCTGATGAGAGCCAAAGTGCATGGATGGAATACGTCTACATGCAACAGGAGAAACCAACAAGCGCCACAGGTGTAAACGTTGAATTCTACGTGTTAGACTCTAACAGCAACTACCGCTCTATCGGAACCACTACAACAGACCTCAATGGACACTACAGCTACAACTGGATGCCCGACATTTCAGGAGCATACACAGTTCATGCAATATTCAGCGGCACAGAATCATACTACGGGTCACAAGCAACAGCAGCATTTGCAGTTGACGACGCAGAACCAACAACCAACCCAACAGAAGCTCCAATTAGCGTTGCAGACACTTATTTCCTGCCAGGAGTAGCAGCGATAATTATCGTAATAATCATCGTTGGTGCTCTTAACATGATCTTAAACAGCAGAAAGCTCCCCTAAAAAACAAAACCTCTTCTTTTTTTATTAATTCTACGACACTAATCGTACAAAGCACTACCCTGTTTTAGTTTCGAGCCGCTTAAATATCCAACACTACATTCACTAACTTAAACCGGAGATGTCATGCGTGACTGAAAAGCAAGACTGGCAGCACCTCTATATACTCCTCAAACTAGCTGAGATGGGTGCTTACAACCGCACTGCTAAAATCTCAACTGAATATCTAGCAAAAAAACTCCGCATTTCCCAGCAAACCGCCTCACGTTACCTCATTGAACTCGAACAAAAAAATTTTATTCACCGCAAAGTAACCCCTGGTGGTGGACTCATCCAAATCGAAGAAAAAGGATCGAAAGGACTTCAAAAATTATATTCAAATCTGAAAATTCTAATGGAAAAAACCTATCCCCCCTCAGTAACTTTAGAAGGAACAGTTTTCACAGGTTTCGGTGAAGGCGCCTACTATATTTCAAAAGATCCATACCGAAAACAAATTCGAGAAAAATTAGGTTTTGAACCATACCCAGGGACTCTAAATATTAAACTATCCTCTGATTACGACATTAAAACCAGAAAAGACCTTGAAGCTTACCCCGCTCTAGAAATAATGGGCTTCCAAAACGAAAACAGAAGCTTTGGCTTAGTCAAATGTTATCCCGCAATAATCAGCGGACAAATCAAAGGAGCTTTAGTAACCGCATTACGGAGTCACTATGACGCCTCTGTACTCGAAATAGTCGCTCCAGTCTGTCTAAGAAAACGGCTGTCTCTAAAAGACGGTAACAAAGTAAAAGTAGAAATCTCTACCCAACACTAAAACAGTGTTGTTCTATACTTAAACTCAGTATTGTGCTGTTCATAAGGCTTACGCCGTGACGCGATTATATATCCAAGGAATAACCCCACCAATAAACCACCAAGATGCGCCAGTAGATTTGTATTTTCCCCTATGTTAATGAAGAAGAGGAAAAACGCAAACACAATAGCACCCAAAACTGATTGCTTCACTGAACGTCTATCATAGATAACACAAGCAGCAAAGATAGCAAAAATTGCGCCTGAAGCCCCCACTGCTGGAGCGGCATATATTCCCATAGGTAAGTACAACAAATTTCCTGCTAAGCCACCTAAAAAGTAAATTCCTATGTATTCTGATAGTGAAAACATTTCCTCACCACGTAACCCAAAAATCAAAAGGAAAAGCATGTTGCCGATTAAATGGAATACTGAAGCATGGATAAACATTGATGTAAATAGTTGCCAGTACCAACCATTAGCGATAAATAAGTTTACTTGACCCCATAATAACACCACATTATCTGGCGTGTAAATGGCGTTTCCACTTATCAGTGCGCCTGCAATGAATATAGCCACATTTACGCCAATCAATATGTATGTTGGTTTATACTTCTCGCTATTCATAATAGGTACCGGTTATTTGGCAAATTTATTGATTATTTCCTGTTTAATCTTAGTTGAGCTATCTAAAGTATTCTCCCCAAATCTTCCAATCCGAACAATTGTAACAGGGATATTATGTGTTGATATGTAGTGTTTTACTTCATTTTCCATCTCAACTTGGTCGTAGCCGAGTGCAATTATGTTAGGTTTAATTTCTGTAATCACTTCTCCAATCTCTAAGCCCTCATAACCAAGCATGGCATTATCTACAACTTTAAGTGATTCTACCAAAGCACGCCGTTGATCCTCTGTCATTATCGGCTTTTTACCTTTCAACTTCTCTGCAGTACTATCCCTAGCCACAATAACAGTTAACTTAGCATTTGGTCCACCTGCTCTCTTTGCATCCTCTAAAAACCGCACGTGCCCAAGATGTAGCAAGTCAAAGACACCTGATGCAAGGACTACCCTTTGTTTTCCTGTTGTTGTTTGGTTGGCCATTCAAAGTTCACCGCGCCCATCAACCTTAATCCGTCCAGAAGCCCTTCACAGTAAGCTACTGAGGTTAAACTGGTTTCAAGCTTCCCCTGCGCTTTATAATACTTTGCGTCTTGCAAGTAATCCATAGACCAGCGCAATACTTCCTCTATGGTGATTTCGTCAACGATTATGGGTGTTTGCGTCCGTGTTAACATAGAGAACACTTTTTCTGCTGAATCGATATACTTAGCTGCAAGCGCTTCTAAACTCACTTAGACAAACCTCTAAACTCCTTTGGTGCCTCAGCAAACGCAATTAAAGCGTCTACTTCCATAAAATGCAACTCACCAGGAATAATTAGACTGAACGGCGGTTCACCAAAATCATAGCTTACAAGTTTATTGACGAAATCCGCTTTCAATACTGGGTTGTCACTACCTGCCCTGGCAATACCAAGTGCAGGCGTACGCTCAGTTAATATACCCATTTTCTTCTTTTTCTCCACTTCCAACAAAACATTGATCCCCTCATTAATCGACAAATACCGGTTCTCTGCCTCTCTTAAATCCATAAGACAAAGTGTATGTAAACCCAACTTTTTATTCTGCCCAACAACATTGTATGGTGTTTCAGAAAAATTATCTGCAAAAGGAACAGTTACAGTTTTGCCAAATTTATAGTTATGTAAACCAGACAAGCTAACTATAGCTGACATAATTGATACTCCATGAACAACACGAGTTTTAATCCCCAATTTTTCAGCTTCAACTCGCAAAGTGATGTGAGTGGTAGCTATAAACGGGTCACCTGGAACTAAAAACACAGCTTTACCTGATTTAGCAGCTGTTAAAATGATTTTACCGCTGTCCTCTTCAAGGCATTGCCGATTTATCATTTGCACATTTTTGCCGCACATAGACTTAAAATGACCCATGTTAAAATCAGGCATACGGCTAGTGTATGTTTCCATGAACACGTGGTCGGCTGAATTAATTTCTTCCAAGCCTTTAATGGTTATACCTTTTTCGTCGTTTAATCCTAATCCTACGAATACAAGTTCCATCTGTTAGCCCTTGTTGAATAATTACAACCTGAAGCTTAAAGTCATTGTTCTACAACCTTATCTTTACCGAATAGTTTATTGTAGTAGTAGCGACAAGTGCGCATGGATACGCTATGTCGTGCACAAAAAACCGTTAGAATTTCTTCAACTGTTTCATCAGTTTTTCTCTCATTAACCATTTGTCTCAATGCTTTAATTTTATGATCATCAAGTTCATAACTCATAAAGAATCACCATGTTGACTTTACTATTTACTCATTGTTTTTGGTTGGCAAAAACGTTTTTGATACTGCTATTCGGATGGAACATCCAACCAAACCTTTATATGATTTATTTTTAACAGAAACCATTAGAATTTAGCGCCCTGGGAATTTAAAGACAATGAAACCTATTGAGAGTTTGGTTAAAGACAATGTCAAAAATCTTAAGCCCTGTGTGCATGGCGCTGAAGTTTACGGTGCTGCTGAAGAAACAGGGTTTAAAGCAGAAGAAATACTCGATTTCAGTTCAAGTGTCAACCCTTTAGGTCCATCGCAAAAGGCGCTTGACGCAATAATAAATGCTTTTGATCGAATCGAGGCATATCCCGATTCAAATTCAAATACACTTAGACAAACCCTCGCAGACCACTTCGGCAATATTAATAAGGAAAACATCATCGTGGGAAATGGTTCAACTGAATTGATGTATCTTTTCGCAGAAACTTTTCTTAAAAAGGGCGAAAAAGCTCTCATGGCAGCACCAACCTTTAGTGAATACGAGCGAGCCGTACGCAAAACCGGCGAATCAGTAAAATTCGTGAGATTAAATAACGATTTTCAAATTGAAGCAGAAACCTTCAGACGAGACATGACTGGGTGCAAACTACTCTTTCTTTGCAACCCTAATAATCCTACAAGCAAACTTATCCCTGAAGAGGTATTAACTGAAATCCTCGACGCTGCGCTATCACAAGATATCCTAGTTTTTCTTGATGAAGATTTCTTAGAATTTGTTGAACAAGAAAGAAACATAACGATGATATCAAAGATCTATGAATACCCTAATCTGTTTGTCCTACGATCTTTCACCAAAATATTCGGGTTAACTGGCTTACGTTGCGGCTATGGGATAGCCAACAAAGAGATCGTCGACCTCATGCTATGCGCTAAAATCCCTTGGAACGTTAATTGTTTGGCTCAACCAGCCGCTATAGCAGCCCTCAAAGATGAGCAACACCTAAAACTCACACATGAACTTATCAATCAAGAAAAAGCATGGTTAAACAAAGAACTCGGTCAATTCAGGGGCTTTAACTTCTCCGCACCCGACGCCAATTTTTTCTTCATAGACATCCGCGACACTAACTTCACTGCAAACGCCATTAAACACCGTATGTTAAAACAGGGAATCCTAATCCGGGACTGTAGCAGCTTTGTCGGCTTAAACGAATTCTACATAAGAGTAGCCATTAAAACACACGAAGAGAACCTGCGACTAATAAACGCATTCAAGAAAACCCTTAATCCGGTTTGACAGTTATGTTTGCGCTCGACCTAACATGGATAGTTGATTCAGTCCTAATCTTTACATTAGCGTTTCTAATAGATCTCATCTTAGGCGAGTATCCTGACAGAATTCACCCCACAATTGGTATAGGAAAACTAATTAGTTATCTAAAAAAGAAAGGAAAATCAAATAATCCCCGAATGGAAAAAGTAAACGGTATCTTTATGGTAATAATCATCATGATACTCATTGCTTTACCGGTTGGTGCTTTGCTGGTCTGGCTAAGGTTTTATTTTGGTTCAATCCCCTATACCATAATAGGTGCAATACTGTTTAAGGCAACATTTGCTATTCGTGGCATGGGGCAATACACCAAACCCATAGCTGCCGCTCTAAAAAAAGGGGACTTAAATGAGGCTCGCAAATGGTTACCCTACATTGTTCGCAGAGATCCAAACACCTTAAACGAGCGGCAAATCACTTCTGCAGCAGTAGAATCAATTGCAGAAAGCACCACAGACGGCATAACAGCACCTTTCTTCTTTTTTGCACTATTTGGTGTCCCAGGCGCTTTTGCTTACCGAGTAATTAATACCTTGGACTCTATGGTAGGATACAAGAACGACGAATACAGAAATATTGGTTGGTTTTCAGCTAAGCTCGACACAATAGCCAATTATTTCCCAGCAAGAATAACAGCCTACCTAATGGTTATTTCAGCAATGTTACTAAACCTTGATTGGCGAGAATCTTGGAGAATACTGCAACGAGACAAACACAAAACTTCAAGCCCAAACGCTGGCTTTACGATATCCGCCATGGCAGGAGCACTCAACATTCAACTCGAAAAAACAGATTGTTATAAATTAGGCGACGACCACGGCCACATTTCCCACGAGGATATCGAGCGCTCGTTGAAGATGATGACTCTAACTGCGGGGTTGTTTGGATTGATTATTGTGTTGCCTGTTCTTTTTATCAGAATCTATATAGTTTTGGTATCGCGTTTAGTTCTTTAGCATAAAACCATAACTTTCTAAGCGATTGGTAGCCAAGTTGACCCGATTAGGATCTTGAAAAATAGTTTTTTTCCTAATCGCCTTTTTGGGGTTTTGGTTGTTTACAGCCAAC
>JAAZFA010000108.1 GCA_012511995.1 Thermoproteota archaeon
AAGTTTTCTTTTTAACAAACAACTTGTGTTTTAATCCTTGTTATGGTGGATTAGCCTCTAGAACATATTGGAAGTAACTGTTCTTTCTCTATTACCTGTGATGGAAACACCAAAATAACTCCGCTACAAACATGCATAGAGAGGCATAACATTTGTTAACTCAACAAATCATATGGAACCTAAATGAACTCTTTCCAAGCCCAACTTCGCCAAAAATCGAGGAAGCAATCAAAGAAGCCACCGTTACCGCAGACACGTTTGAAAACAAATACCGCGGTAAAATCGCTATGTTAACTCCAGAAGGACTGCTCGGGTGCTTACAAGACATTGAAGCATTTGAAGCAAAATTTAGTGACTTAATCCTCTATGCCAACCTAAACTTTTCGGCAGATATGACTCAACCGCAATCCCAGCAACTTCACGACAGAACCAACAAGTTAAACGCGAAAATAAGTAAACAATTAGCCTTTTATTCGCTAGAGCTGGGCAAACTCATCAAAGCAAAACCAGAGTTAATTGATAATCCAACCTTAAGCAACTATAAGCATATGCTCCAACGTGTACACCGCCGGGTAGAACATCAACTTAGCGAAATCGAAGAACAACTCGTCATAGAAAAAGACCAATATGGCGTTAACGCATGGGAAGAACTGCAAAGCAAGTGGCTTAATACTAGAATGTTCGAAGTCATGGTAGCAGGTGAGAAGAAGACTCTAAGTTATGGGCAAGCCAATGGATTACTCCCACACCCTGACCGGGCAACGCGTGAATCTGTTAACCGTTCAATCTATGGTCTGTTAGGAAAAGACGGAGAAATCTTCTCTTCAGCTCTTCGCAGCATATGCAACGACTGGGTTAACGTTTCCAAACGTAGAAAATACAGCACCCCTATGGAATCAAGCTTAATCAGCAACGACACCCAAGAAACAGTAATCGAAAACCTACTAAAAACCGTCGAAACAGGCGCTACAATATATCGACGATACCTTAAACTCAAAGCTAAACTAATGGAGTTACCTATACTGGGCAACCACGATATTGCAGCACCCCTTCCCAACACTCCAGAACTTAAATACACGTATCCTCAAGCCGAAGAATTCATCACCAAAGCATACAGCCGATTTCAACTAGAATACGCCCAAGCAATTCAAGATATGTTTAGTAAGCAACACATTGACCCCACGCCACGTTTTGGTAAACGCAATGGTGCTTTCTGTGCAAACCATTACAATGGCAAATCCGCTTACATACTACAGAGCTTCAACGGCACCCTAAGCGACGTATTTACATTAGCACATGAACTTGGACATGCGACACACAACTATTACATGTCTCGAAAGCAAACGTTACTAAACACCAATGTTCCATCCGCCGTAGCAGAGACCGCCTCGATCTTTGGCGAACTATTACTCACAGACTTAATGCTTGGGGAAGCAAGAACAGATCAGGAACGTAAAACAATACTTAGTTTAGTGCTCGATGAAGCAGGAATGACAGCGTTCCAAGTTACTGCACGTGTCTGGTTCGAACAGTCACTCTATAACTCTATTGAAAAAGGCGAATACCTCGATTATAAAACCATTTGCAACCACTGGGTCAACGCACGCGGTCGAATCTATGGAGAAGCAGTAACTTGGCTCCCGGAAATGGAAGCAGAATGGACTATGAAACCACACTATTACATGGCTAACTACCGCTTCTACAACTACCCCTACGTTTATGCACAAATGTTTGTTTATTCCCTCTATGAGCAGTATCTACAGGATGGAAAAGCGTTCGCACCAAAATTTATCGAGTTACTGTCTGCAGGTAGTAGCAAGTCACCACTTGAGTTGGGGCGACTTGTAGGTTTAGACGTTGCAGACCCCCAATTTTGGCAAGGCGGCATAAAAGTTTTTGAGAAATTTCTCATAGAACTTGAAAGTATAGTTTAGCCACCTCCTTTTTATGGTTGGTTTATTGCAGTCACATACTTTTTTATTTGTAAACGCTGACTTTACAAGTTGGCTTACTTTTTTGGTTGTTTTAGGAGGTGACTATTTTGGAATCGAAAGAAAATGTTCCTGAACCGGAAATAACTTCTGAAGGGAAATTCCGCTGTCGTAGAGACAATCAAGAGTACGACAAACGGCAAGACTATGAAACCCATTGCAAAGAAGAACACCAAATGTAAGAACAAAAATATTATTTGGGATTAAAAAGACCCGAGTTATTTTTTCTTAACTTCTTTTTCTTGGAAGAGCTTTCTTATCGCACTTATTCGTGCCTTTTGAGCCAACACGTCGCTTGTGACAACCGTCAAAGCTTCTTCTGGGCACCATTTGACACATTGAGGTCCATCAGTTTTATCCTTGCAGAGGTCACAAACATAAACAGTTTTTGTCTCAGGATGCAGCATCATTGCACCGTAATCACATGCTTCTATGCACCAACCACAACCGTTGCATTTGTCTTTATCCAACACAATGTTACCTGTGTCTTCTGCTTGTGAGAGAGCATTACGTGGGCAAGCTGCAACGCAAGCGGGATCTTCGCATAGTCTACAAGTAACAGCCATATTGGCAAGTTGGTTAACACGTACTACACGTATGCGTGACTTTAATGGATTGAACGCTTTTTCTTTTGTGTATGAACAGGCATATTCACAGATTTGGCAACCAACGCATTTTTCCGGGTCAGCCGAGATAAATTTTCTTTTATGAATTTTTACCATATTTTATGCCTCCTTTTCCTCAACTATATTTGTAAATTCTCCTAGACCTAACTCTACAAGTTTAGCTTTGGAGGGTATGCCTTCAACTGTCCAGCTTCTAGCTTGATAATAATCGTCCAAGAGCAAATCAAGTTCATCCTGGGTTACGACTGCTCCTTTAGCTGGACTATCATCTGTGATAGGTTGGTTAAGAACTTTCCAGGGCAATGTGTCAGCTTCTCGATTTAAGCCTTCACGAACATTGATTAATCGTGCAAGGTTAATTATGCGTTCACCCGCAGTTTCAAGATCTTCAGCGCTTACTTCCAGACCGGTAACTGAAGTGTATAGTTTTGCCATCTCAGCTAGTTCCTTATAGAAAGCACCCCTAGAGTTCTTGCATACAATCAATGAATCGATAACTGCAACGACATGCTCATTGTCTTTAACAATTTTACCGCGACCTTTTTCGGCTTTTGTACGATCAACTTTACCTTTGATATCTAGAGCGTAAACACCGCTACGGCTATGGTCAGCACCTCGGAATGAAACTGCGGCAGCCAAAGCAGCTGTTTTTAAGCATCTTAAGTCGTAACCTGTAACTTCTAATCCTTTGATTTGCTGGGCTAATTCAGCTGAGTTTTTACCAATTTTTTCAGAGGCAACTTTAACGCCGTCAGCTAGTATATCACCGATGCCTTCACGTTTACCAATTTTTTCAACTAATTGTACCACAGCGTCTCCGTTTCCAAAATGTGCATCGATTCCACCAAGTTCTTCATGGGAGATTATTCCTTTTTCATGACAATCCATCAAGAAACTGATGGTTACGCCGGTACTAGTTGCGTCTAAACCGTAGTATGTGCAAAGTTCAGCTGCTTTTATGATTGCATCAAGTTTATCTACACCACAGTTGGGACCTAAAGCCCATAAATTGTCGTATTCCATACGGGCGAGCGCACCTTTATATGGTCCTTCTCTGACAAGTGCTTCATGTTCACATCGCATAGCACATGAATTGCATGCTAAGATTTTTGCGACAAAACGATCGTTGAGTTCTTCAGCGTTTATGTTTTCAGCCTTATCAAAGTGGCTGCTACTATAATTTCGGGTTGGCATACAGTAAAGGTCGTTAGTTATTGTAAGGTTTTCAACAGTGCCCATAGTTCGGTATCTTTGTACTGCTGGGCCTTTCATGCGTTCATGGAATTCTTTAACTAGATCCATGAATTCTTCGCCTTTAGTGATGGTTATGTCGCGTGTGCCACGTACAGCAATGGCTTTGAGGTTTTTGCTACCCATAACAGCGCCAAGTCCAGTTCTTCCGGCAGCACGCGTTTTCTCGTTAATAATGTTAGCCATTCTGGATTGTTTTTCACCTGCTAAACCAATAGCAGCAACACGAA
>JAAZFA010000109.1 GCA_012511995.1 Thermoproteota archaeon
ACAGGTGTGCAGTAGGTGAAGCGGTGCAGGTGTGCCTCTTCACCAAATACGCTGGTGAACAAAATGCGCAGAAGCTTAACAGTAACCCCGGAAAATGACAAAAAAATATTGCTAACAAAAGGTCGATTCCTAACAGGAGACGAACCCTATGATATAGACTACACTACTATGGTCAACATCTTAGTCGAACTAGGTCACAAATTAATGTGGCAAGCATGGAACGATACAACCACAAACACAACAGTCACACTGAACAAAGCTGTCATCGTCGAAGCCTTCAAGAAGCACTTCTTTAATGCCGAACTTAAAGAAGAAGCAGTAGGAGACCAAGTAGCTGAAATCATATTCAGAAAATTAATCGAACACACACAATTAACAGCTGGCGTACAAATCAAAGAGAAATTCCCAGAATTACCAAACGAAGAAAAGAAAACAAAAGAATCAAATAAACCTGATATAAAAAAACAAAAATACATCTCATAATCTAAGCAAAGATGAGACGATATATGACTGAAGAAAAAAAAGAGAAAAAACAAGAAACCGCTAAACCAGAATCTAAAGACTTCAAGAAACTATTTGAATCTGAAAAAAAACGCTCCGAAGACTATTTGACGAGATTACAATATTTACAAGCCGATTACGAAAACATCAAAAAACGCTTCGACAGAGAAACTGAGCAGACAAGACTCTATTGCAATGAACGCATTATTACACAGTTATTAGATGTTGTTGATGAATTGGAGTTAGCCCTAAAAGCAGCAAAATCAGCCGAGATACCCCCAAAATCATTGATTGACGGCGTTGAGATGACGTTAAAGAAACTTTTAAAAGTTCTTGAGCAGGAAGGTGTTTCCCAGATGGGTAGTACACTGGGTAAAGTTTTTGATCCTAGTTATCACGATGCTATAGCCGCAGAATGCCGAGAAGACATCAAGGAATGTACTGTTATAGAAGAGGTCCGCAAGTGCTACCTGATGCGGAATAAAGTTCTAAGACCAGCGATTGTTCGGGTAGTTAAACCATCAAAGTAACAAATAAATAAAAAATGGAGGAAAAAATAAATTGAGTACACCAAAAACCAATAGAAAAATTTTAGGTATTGACTTAGGTACAACCAATTCAGCAGCAGCCATTTTTGAGGCTGGACATGCAACGGTCATTCCAAGCGCGGAAGGACCCACAATGGCGGGGAAGATGTTTCCGTCAGTTGTTGCTTTTACAAAAGATGGTCAGCTGTTAGTCGGTGAACCAGCAAAGCGGCAAGCAACTACGAATCCAGAAGGTACAATCTTCGAAATTAAACGTAAGATGGGTAGCGACTACAAAGCTCACATTTACGGTAAAGACTATACGCCACAACAAGTCAGTGCATTTATTCTGCAAAAAATCAAGAAAGACGCTGAAACTTATCTTGGCGCAAACTTAAATCAAGCAGTTATTACGGTCCCAGCCCACTTCAATGATAATCAACGACAAGCAACTAAAGATGCCGGTGAGATAGCAGGTTTCCAAGTGATGCGTATTGTCAACGAACCAACTGCAGCGTGTCTTGCATATGGTATCGATAAACTTCAGCAAGAAATGAAGATTCTTGTTTTTAGCTTTGGAGGCGGTACCCATGATGTAACCTTGATGGACTTTGGCAAAGGCGTTTTTGAGGTTCTAAGCACATCAGGTGATACCCAACTAGGCGGAACCGATGTCGACAAAGCAGTTATGACCTACCTTATTGACGAATTCAAGCGTCAAACTGGTGTTGATTTATCCAATGACAATACAGCTATGACCCGTCTAAAAGACGCAGCAGAAAAAGCCAAAATTGAACTCTCAACCTTGATGAGCACAGACATTGACTTGCCCTTCCTCACCTCAGATGCCTCAGGACCAAAACATTTGCGAATGACGCTAACACGTACAAAACTTGAGTCTCTTGCGCAACCCATCGTTGAACGTACCAGACCCACTCTGCTAAAAGCTCTTGAAGATGCTAAGCTAACTCCTAAGCAAGTCGATAAAATCATCTTAATCGGCGGGATGACAAGAATGCCCCTTGTCCAACGTTTCGTTGAACAACTCTTAGGAAAGGCTCCTGAACGCGGTATTGATCCTATGGAATCTGTTGCTATCGGTGCAGCTATTCAAGCTGGTGTTGTAACGGGAGAAGTTAAAGATCTCTTGCTCCTTGACGTTACACCCTTGAGCTTAGGCGTTGAAACTATGGGTGGTGTCATGACCCGAGTATTAGACAAAAATACTACCATACCTACAAAACGAAGCCAAGTTTTCAGTACAGCTGCAGATTTCCAAACCGCTGTCACGATCCATGTATTACAAGGAGAACGTTCAATGGCCTCTGATAATGTCTCACTGGGTGAATTTAATCTGGTAGATATCCCACCAGCACCAAGAGGTATCCCGCAGATCGAAGTAACATTTGATATTGACGCTAATGGTATCTTAAACGTAACTGCTAAAGACCGTGGAACAGGCAAGCAAAATAAAATCACAATTTCAGCATCAACAAAATTGAGTAACGAAGAAAAAGAGCGCTTAATCAGAGAAGCAGAACAATTCCAAGAGCAAGACCGCAAGAAGAAAGAGGAAGCAGAAACACGCAATACCGCTGATAGTTTAATCTACACAGCTGAACGCACTAAGTCTGATCTTGCAGGCAAGATTTCAGCCGAAGAAACCAGTAAAATAGATGCAGCAGTAACAGAACTAAAGAACGCTTTGGCGAGCAACGATATGGCCGCGGTGAAAAGCAAATCTGAAGAATTACAGAAAGTACTGCAAGAAGTAGGAACCAAGGTCTATCAGCAAGCAGCACAAGAATACACAAAGCAGCAAGGACAACAAGGCCAAGCTGAGCCGCAAACTGGCGCACCCGGTCCAGAACCAGGGCAACCAAGCGGAGACGGACCTGAAGTAGTGGATTCACAAGACTATAAGGTGAAGTAGAAAAACTACCTTTCCTTTTTTTGGAAATGCATCAAAACATAACCAAAGCAAAGCACGACCTGCTTTGATTTGCACCTAAAAATAATCAACTATCGGTCATTAAACCGGAAAACCCTATTACAACAGGGAAATACCTTAAATTCATTAAAAAACTATCTATGAAAACTAAATCTAAGGGAAACCTCAATGAGCCAAAAACGTGACTACTATGAAGTACTTGGCGTTCAGAAAAACGCGACAAAAGAGGATATAAAAACTTCCTATCGTAAACTCGCCCTAAAGTATCACCCAGACCGAAATAAAGAAGCTGGAGCAGAAGAAAAATTTAAAGAAATTAGTGAAGCATACGCAGTCCTAAGTGACGATCAGAAACGTAATCAATATGATAACCTTGGTCATACAGGATTCGACCAAAGATATACAAGTGAAGACATTTTCCGTGGTACAGACTTTGATAGTATTTTCCGTGATATGGGATTTGGCGATTTGTTCCGCAGTATTTTTGGTGGCGGCGGATTTGGCGGATATGAAGAGCGTAACAGAGGACAAGATCTTGCATATGACCTAGAAATATCCCTCGAAGAAGCTGCAAAAGGTACACAACGAGATATAGAAATTCCGCGAACTGAACACTGTGAGATATGTAGTGGCTCAGGTGCAGCACCTGGCTCTCAAGCAAAAATTTGTCCTACTTGTAACGGCCAAGGTAAAGTACAGAATATGCGCAAAGCAGGATTTGCCATGTATGTTCAAGTCACGCCCTGTCCAACATGCAAAGGAAAAGGAAGAATCATAGAGACTCCATGCAGCAACTGCCGCGGAAGCGGTATTTTACGAAAACGTCGAAAAATTACAGTAAAAATTCCCCCTGGTATAGATGAAGGTTATCAACTACGACTTCGCGGTGAAGGTGAAGCTGTATCGAATATGGGTGAAACCGGTGACCTCTATGTTATGGTTCATGTGAGGCAACATCCGCAGTTTGTCCGTGAAGGGGATGACCTATGGCATATAGTCATGTTAACTTATCCGCAGGTTGCACTTGGTTCTGACATCAGTGTACCCACTTTAGATGGTCCCTTGATTGTCAGAATTCGCCCTGGAACACAAGTCGGTGAGATCATAACCCTAAAAGGCAAGGGTATGCCCAGATTTAGAGGGTATGGTCGAGGTGATTTACAACTTCGAGTGGGTATTACAGTTCCAGAGAAATTAACAGCTAACCAGCGATCATTACTTGAACAACTAGCAAAAGAAATCAACGTTGAGGTACAAAGCAGAAGCCGCAAATTCCGACTATAACATGGCTCCAACGACTGAGAGGCAATAAATTTTTAAAGAAAACTGACTAATAGCCACTTAGGAAAGGGAAAGAAATGGTAGACATAACAACATTACTGACCGAATTAGTCATAACAATAGTAACATGGGTTATTTTCGTCTCACCAGCGTTATGGATCAGTGGTAGACTCTTAGCAGGCAAGCACCATGCGCGGTTCACCGATGCCCTCTGGATTGTATCTATCGGAGCAGTAATTTTCTACCTCTTTAACGTCTTCGTGTCAGAATATACTGGTTCATTTTGGCTATCTGTGCTTTCATACGTTATCTTGCTTATTATTTGGCTTGCACTTGTAAAGCACTTCTTCGATTGCGGATGGCTCAGGGCATTAGCAATCAGCATAATTGCAATAGTCATAGCGGTCATCATCCTCGTCTTAATTGGCTTGATACTGGCGTTTATCGGTATAAGCTTCGGCTGGCTACCTTTTGCAGCACTGAATATATAAAAAACTAACACACCTCTTTTTTCATCTTTATTTGTAATTTATCTTATGCTTGG
>JAAZFA010000110.1 GCA_012511995.1 Thermoproteota archaeon
CGCTTAGAACAACATCCACGTTAAAGCTGTGAATTATAATGTCAGACGATTCCGAGAACCAAGCACTTGAAAAACAAGAGACTGAAAAATCAGAAGAAAAAAGTGAGTTGCAAGCACGCCTAGAAGAAAATAAGAAAAAATTTGAGTTCATAGAAGACTTACCTGGTGTGGGTCCAGCAACAGCAGGAAAATTACGGGAACTTGGTTATCATACAGTAGAGTCATTAGCTATGGCTACCGCACGGGAACTAGATCCAGTCGGTATCAGCGAAAAAAAAGCGTTTCAAGTCATTGGAGCAGCCCGTTCATCGGTGGGTATTGCTTTCATCCGCGCCGACGAACTATTTAAAATGCGCAAGACTGTTGCTCGGTTAACTTCTGGCAGCAAAGCACTAGACAAAATGCTTGCTGGGGGCTTAGAAACTCAAACAATAACAGAATTCTACGGTGAATACGGCAGTGGTAAAAGCCAAATGTGTCATCAACTTTGCATAAACGTCCAATTACCAACTGAAAGAGGGGGATTAAACGGTGGCGTCCTATACATTGACACAGAAAATACATTTCGTCTTGAGCGTATTGTTCAGATGGCTAAAGCCGCAGGGTTAGAACCTGAACAAGCAGTTAAAAATATTATATATGCTGAAGCTTACACTAGCGACCATCAGATGTTTCTACTAGAGAACTCTGATGAAATAATAAAAGCGAACAATATCAAATTAATAATAATTGATTCACTCACAGCACATTTTCGCAGTGAATATGTAGGGAGAGAGATGCTTGCGCCCCGCCAACAGAGGCTCAATAAACACATGCATAAACTCGTTGCTCTTTCTCGCGCTTTTAACGCTGTTGCAGTTGTCACCAACCAAGTTATGGCTAAACCAGATCAATTCTTCGGTGATGCTATCCATCCAATCGGCGGCAACATTGTTGGACACACAAGTCATACTCGAATTTACTTACGGCGTGCTTCACATGGTCCTATACGTATCGCAAGGCTAGTTTCAAGCCCATATTTGCCTGAGGGAGAGGAAATCCTTAAAGTCACCGAGAACGGTATAGAAGATGTCTCTGAAGAAGAGAAAGTAACCAAATCTCGTGGACGCTAGCTATGCCCATTGCACAAGCATTAGTAACAAGATACTTTCAACTCATAGTCAACCGACAATTCACAGAGGCTGAACGTGAGTTGGAACGTGTTAAACAGAAAATGCAAAAAACAGAATGGAATAGAGGATACTTCCGTGCGCTTTATGGCATGTATTTATCCCGTAAAAGCTCTTCTGATGATCATGCTTTTTTTTCTAAAGTTGATTTCAGTGACAAAGTCGTTTTAAACGACTATAGAAAAGAATTCCTTACTCATATGGGTAATGGGTTACACGGTGATTTTGATCGAGGATACTTTTCTGCTTGGGCAGATTGTATGCGTATCATTTCTCGCATGAATATTCCAACTCCAGAGAAGTCAGTAGATGAAAAAACAAAAATAGAGACTGTTCGAAGTGACAAAAGCCAAATAACGATTGCTAATTTTTTAAAAGAGACGAAGGAAAATGAAAATATAATTCAAGAAGAAAAGAAAATCAGCGTTTAATTTTTAAATCGTTAAGACTCGAATTACTGTATAGAACAGCACAAAGAAAGCTATCCAAGAGAAAAAGTAAATTCCTATACCCGTTGTTAGGATTTTTGATTGTTGTTCAATTTTCTTTTTTAATGGTATTTTAAGAAGATAGTAAGTTACAATGTAAACTGCAAGCGCAACAGTAATACTGTTAATTAAAACAGTGTAATCAGCGGTCTGATAAATACCTGAAGCTGCTAATAATGCCGAGAGTAAACCAGCAGTTATACCCAATGTGACTCGTAACCAGTAAAGTTTAACAATTGGAGTCATATGTAACCTAACCTTAGTCTGTATTAGTTTTTGTGCTTTCTTAAAAGGATGCCTATGTATTAATCGTTTCTCCCATCCAACGACGTTATTTAAGCAAGTATTTGGTGAAAACAGTTATTTTATAGTCAACAGCACTATAACGCATACGTGGTGGATGGCTTGCGTAAAAAAGAATTCTCAAGTTTTGATATTACGGCCGCAGTCAAAGAACTCCAGCCTCAAATTGCAAATTCAAGAGTTAACAATATCTATCAATTCGGCGAAAAAACTGTAGTCTTAAAACTCTTTAAGACAGATTCGCCGCCCATTCGACTAATCATTGAAGCTGGAAGAAGGTTGCATTCGACAGCTTATGTGGAAGAAAGCCCAGCTGAACCACCACCATTCTGTATGATGCTACGAAAATACCTCCGTGATTCTTGGCTAAGAAGCATTGAACAATATGAATTCGAAAGGATAGTGAGCCTCTTTTTTGAAACCAAGACAGGGACGTTAAAGTTAGTGGTAGAACTATTCGGTGAAGGCAACTTTATAATTACAAATGACCAGAATGTTATACTCCAAGCATTTGAATTTAAAAAGATGCGTGACAGAGACATCATTCGCAAAGTTGTTTTGGCTTATCCACCACCGAGTGGTAAGAATCCCTTTAATGTTACTAAACCTGAACTTGAAGAAACGCTGAAAAACAATGGAGAAAAACAAATCGTACGTACCTTAGCACGATATATAGGTATAGGGGGGATTTACGCCGAAGAGGTTCTGCTTTTATCTAGCATAGAAAAGAGCAAACTTTGCAAAGACTTAACAACCGCAGATATTACAAGAATTTTTGAGTCACTTAGAATTCTTCTCAACTCTGTTTTGGAGGGCAAGTTTGAACCAAACATAGTCGAAGACCAAGACGGCAGCTATATAGATGTTTTACCCCTCAAACTCAAACGTTATGAAGGCTTCAAAGCATTATCTTTTGAGTCTTTTAATGCAGCTTTAGACGAGTTCTTTCTACACGTTACTGCAGTGGAAAAAGCTGAAGCCACCGTTGAAGTGGATAGACTAAAGCAGGAGGTAAAACGTCTTCAGCGTATGGTGGAAGAACAGGAGATATCGATTAATGAAGATGAAAGACGAACAATTCATGACAAACAAATTGGCGACACTATTTATGCTCACTTCCAAGAACTCCAAACATTTCAAGATCAACTTTTAAAAGCAAACCAACAAGGTTACGATTGGAAAGCTATCATCACACAGGTTATGGTAGCAAAAAGAACTGGTAAAACTCCAATGTGTTATGTAGATTCGTTTGACAGTAAAAAATTAGCGCTTAATTTAAAAATCGATAACTATCGTTTCAGCTTGGAGCTACGCAAGTCGCTTTTTGAAAATGCAAACGACTACTATGAAAAAGGAAAGAGGGCAAAGGAGAAAGCACAAGGTGCACTCTTAGCACTTAATGAATCTAAAAAGAAACTGTCAGATGTCCTGCTTGATCTCAAAGATGCCGAACAACTCAAGAGTCTCAAACCAACACAAATAGTAGAAGCTCTTGCTAAACGTAAAGAAGAGATGGCCAGCAAGCAGTGGTATGAGAAATTCAGGTGGTTTACTACATCCGATGGTTTTCTTGTTGTGGCTGGTAAGGACACTGTGAGTAACGAAGTTTTGGTTAAAAAGTACACCACAGCAGAAGATTTTGTCTTTCATGCAGAAATCACTGGTTCACCGTTTGTTGTCATTAAAACGGATGGTAAACAAGTTAGTGAAGCTTCTTTAAGTGAGGCTGCAGAGGCTGCAGCGTCTTATTCTCGTGCATGGCGTGAAAATGTTGGTTCTACGGACGTTTATTGGGTAAAGGTTGACCAACTCAGCAAAAGTGGCCCCAGTGGTGAATCAGTGCCGCATGGAGCTTTTTTTGTTTTGGGAAAACGAAATTGGTATAGGAACACGCTTCTTAGAGTTGCTGTAGGGGTAGTAATCGGAGAGAAAACATGCTTTGTTGGTGGTCCGATCAATTCAGTAAAGGTAAAAACTAAAAACTATGTGGTTATTCAACCTGGAGACTATCAAGGTAAGGAACTACTACAGATGGTGCTCCGGGCGTTGACTGCAAAGTTCTCAAAAGAGCAACGTGAAAAAGTTGGAAAAATCAGTATCGAGCAAATTCGAGAATTTATACCATACACTAAAGGCATAATAAATCTAAAAAATGCCTAAGCGAAACTATTACAGACAAATCCACTGTTATTTAGCTCTGTCCACAGAACTGTTTTCATCCTTCAGCAGTGGTCTATTTTTTAGGTTTTTATGTTTAAAGATATTTATTATAAAAATTTTCGTCGCATCTTAGGTCTTTTTTCAAAACGCTATTAAGATATTTCACACTCAGCTACAAAGGTTTTTTCCTATTCGTCTTTTTGTCACTATGATTTCGCTCAACCAACATAACAAGTCATTTGGTTCTTCGTCGGGAATACCATGCTTTGCACCTTCCAGAGGTAGCATCTTTTTACAAGGGAAGATTTTTTTTGTAGTTCTTCCATCTTCAAAAGTTGATAGTCTTGTGATTGAATAGTTGCAGTCACACAACCTTAAAAAATTCCCGTTTGCTTCTAGTTAACAAGTTCTTGTACGTCAATAGGGCTAAAACAACTTTGTGTTGATTTTATGACTCAGGGACAAACGGTTTCTAGATCGTTCATCGAAAGTGCAACGCGCGTGTTATTAAGGGTAGCTTTGGCTTTTGAACCTTTAGCTCCTACAGCAATTACAGTACTTATGAATCAACAGTTGCATCGCTACAAAGAGGGGGGCATTGTAAATAACTATAAAACAAACACCAAACGGCTCGGTAAATATCATTACCGTATAGAAGTTGATTTAGATCTTACAAATATGCAAACCTACCATCTTTTAGGTAATATTTTTCCGCAGCAATTAAGCAAGTTCGGGAGGTGGTTCTGTGACTGAGATAAATGGAAAAAAGGGACGTATGAAATTAACCGTTGAAGTTGAAGTAAACGAGGAGCTAATGGTTGTAGTTAAAGATGCCATGTCAAGAGCTTCGAGTAAACTTCCGAAAATGATGCGTCGAGGTGGCCCAGAGGATAAACAGGTATAATATGCGGTTATTTGCCATCTAATTTTTCTAACATTTATATAGATTTTGGAATTGAGTTTTTTCTTGTGTTTCTGGTGGACGGAACGGGATTTGAACCCGCGGCCTCCACGATGCCAACGTGGCGATCATACCAGGCTGATCTATCCGCCCAAATTCTACGGCTTCTGAATTCTACCCTTCCTCGTTTAATAAGCATTTCTTATTAAAAATAAGATAGCCTCCACAAAAGCAAGAATAGCCCTGAATCTAGTTAAACAAGTTAAATTTGCAGTCTGGAACCCGTTTTTATTTTGTTGCCTCAATTTTAATACTCTCAAGTGCCAATCCGTTGCATTGAATTTTACTAATATCGCGATCTTCAGAGACGATATTGACCTTGAAGCCTACTTGTTTAATCATATTTAGGTAATCCTCTTTTTGTACAGCTCCACCCACACATCTGCAAAGCATTTCGTCGTTATTTAGTTGTTCTTCATTAAGCTTACCTAAGCGTACAATGTCAGATACGTACATTTTGCGGTTGCTTTTTAGTACACGATATGCTTCGTTAAACGCTTGTTGCTTATCGGGGGGGGTTAGATTAATCACACAGTTACTAATAATGATATCAACAGTACCATCAGATAGGCGTTTTTTCTATATCGCCTAACCTAAATTCGACATTTGAGTAACCATGTTGTTTTGCAAGGACCCACGCTTTTCAACCATGGCTTCTGTCATGTCTAATCCTATGACTTTACCTGTTTTATCGACTTTTTTTGAGGCTGAGCAGCAATCGAACCCTGTACTACTTTCTAAATCAAGTATAGTGTCACCTTCTTTTATTTTACTAAAGGCGGTTGGGTTGCCACAGTCTAAGCCGAGATTAGGCTTTAGGAACAGCATTCATTTCTTCTTCAGTGTACCCTATGCTTTTGGATATTTTTTGGGCGCTTTCTTGGTCCATTCCTCCGCACCCGCAAGCACAACAAGAGTTGCTGTTAGTTGCGATTTGGGAATATGTTTTTTAACATTTTTCTTAACATCTTTTTCATATAGTTTACCTTCTGGGTAAATAGATTATTTACAATTGTATCGGGGAAATGCGCTCTCGAATGCCTCTTTTGTTAATACGTTTAATAGTTCTGGGGTTAGCGCATCTAATACAGTAAAAATTCGCTGGTCAACGATTGTGTACATTCATTTTGTTCCGTCTTTACGGCATTTTACTATGCCCGCGTCTTTTAGGATTTTTAGGTGTCTTGCAACGAGTGGCTGAATCAGGTTAAGGTCTGGCGTGATTTCGCAGACACATTTTTCTCCATTTCTTAAGTAAGTGAAGCATTTCCAATCTTATAAGGTCTGAAGGAGCGTGAAAAATTGCGGTTTTAAATCTGTTTTGATTATCTGAGATTGACATTGTTTTTAAGTTAATAATAACAATATTAAGTTGTTATAAATGAATTTTAATGAGAAAAATGTCTGACGAAATGTACCAACGAATTTAGGGGAAAAATATCTTGGGATCTCAAAATAAACTACAACAAATGTACTACATGCGAGAGATGCGTAGACTTCTGTCATGTGAGGGCCTTTAAATTGGATGAAAAGAAAATAGTAGTTAATCCAAACGTTTGTGTTATCTTTTGTCGTGGTTGTGAAGGTATCTGTCCTTTCGGAGCGATTTCTCATCCTGACGAAGGGGAAACTCGGAAGATAATTAACAAATTGGAACATTCATAGTAGTTGTTGACATTTTTCGTTGGACTAAAGTTTGATCAGTATTTTGCGAGTGCAAAATAGTAGTCCAATGATAGTTTTTAACTTAAATTAGAAATATATGGGTGCTTACCCCCATTCCATACCAAAAGAAGACTTTTACTACAATAGCAGTTAACACTGTTGCTAAGATCATAGCTAAGACTGTCAAGGCAAAACCTCATATCCCAGTTACCGCATTTGCCGGAGACGTTTGAAAGATCGTAAACAATATTATGCCACCGATTGTTGAGTAAACTATGGTCGAGATTAAGATTTGTTTGAAGTTATCTGATTTATGATTAAGTGCACCAGCCATGTAGCTTATTAACATTGGACTATGAATGTATGCTTGCAGTACTGTGCCGGAGCCAAGCATGCCTTCGAAGATAGCAGACCAAAATAGAGCGTAAAATGTACCCATCAAAAACCCTGAGGTACCCCGGTCCATTGGTTCCAAAGTAAACCTAAGGTTAAAGGAACGTCGACAATAACTACGAGCTCCAAGATTCCCATAGTAAGCCCAAGAACAATTCCTGATTCTACACCGACGATTGAATGCAATTTTGAGATTAGAAAGATAATAAAAACTACGATAATTGGCAGGATTATTCCAAAGATTAAATCGTTTTTTGTCCATTTCTTCCATTCAAGACTCATAAAGTAGGCACTGGGATTGTATACCCATTCCATAATTATATTTAGTTTTTGTTACGAATTAATTTGAAGGCTATAATATGTTTAGTATGTCCTTGAAAGTCTTAAGCTCAAAATCAGCCGTTCCAATTTGAGTCTTATTTTCCCCATATCTAGACAGCGCCGTTTTCAATCCAAGCTTTTTTGCTGGAATAATATCCCGCTCCAATGAGTCACCAATCATCAAGATTTCACCATTTTTAATGTCCCTAACTTCTTTTTTGAGTAGATCAAGAGCTAACAAAAAAGGTAACCCAGTGACTTTGAAGCTATTAGTGTCTTCATAACTAACAACGAACCTAAAGAAATGGTCAATCTTCATACCTAATAATCTTTGGTAAGCCTTTGTTTTTGGGGCGTCAGTAACTATTGCCGAGAAAAGGTTCTTTTCCTCAAGCTGTTTTAAAGTCGGCAAAACGTTAGGATAAGGTATTAGGCTGTTATTTTTTGCTTCTAAATATGCATTTATCGCTGCAGCTAAAATTTTGTAATCAAACTGGTTTTCCTTTCTAAGAAACTCTGTAAAAGCGAGGTCAGATTCAATGCCTACCGAAAAATAAGTGTCCATTAAACGAGTGTATGCCTCATTCTCTTTTAACCGTAAACCAGCTAAAACCATGGCATGTACCGCTGATTTGCAGGCAGATTGTTTCATGTGTAGAAAGTCTATTAGGGTATTATCTAAATCAAACATTATTGCTTTGATTTTAAGCATGTGAACAGGTGATAACCTTGGCAGCTAAAATAACTTTTCAAACTTCAATCAATTAGAGGTTAAAGTTTATGGTGACAACATTTCAGGTTAGTCAAGAAAGTTTGACGAAAACCCTTTTACATCTTAACATAACCAGAACATACCGATGATAAACCATAATGAAAGCTCACTGTTAGTATTTGTCTATCTGTGCAGGCTAAGAAGAGTCTGGTTGGGTAAGAAAAAAGTGAAACATATGGCAAAGGCTATAACGGTTAGCTGTTTTCTTGTTGGTTTATCAGTTTTGTTCTTTGCGCCTATATTATTACTTCAACCCTTTAATACTGAGACTGCGGTGGCACCAGTAACAGGGTTAAGCCAGCCTTTTGGCATATCAATTACCCCTAACGGTGAGTATGCATACGTCACCAATGGCGGTAGCGCTTCGGTTTCAGTGATAAACACAGCCACCAACACTGTATCATCAACGATACCTGTTGGCATTAGCCCTTTTGGAGTCGCTATTACACCTGATGGAGAATACGTTTATGTTACCAACGGAGGCAGTGCCTCTGTTTCGGTAATAGAAACGGCGACAAACACAATAACCGCCACGATAATAGTTGGGATCGGCCCATATGGAGTGGCAATTACACCCAATGGGGAATATGCGTATATCACTAATTTTGGCACCAGTACTGTTTCAGTAGTTAGTACTGCTTCGAATATGGTTGTAGCGACAATACCAGTTGGTAACAGTCCGCAAGGTATTGCTATTACACCGGACGGCAAGTATGTCTATGTTGCCAATTTTGGCGGCGGAACAGTTTCGGTGGTCAGCACTAATTCGAACACTGTAGCTGCAACATTAACAGTTGAATGTGGTCCTGTCGGTATTGCTTTCACCTCTAAAGGCAGTTATGCGTATGTAGTAAATTCTGGTAGCGGTTCTGTATCGGTAATAGAGGTCGCTACAACCAATGTGGTCTCAAGGATAGCCGGATTTACCCAGCCTTCAGGTATAGCGTTAACGTCTAACGATGCATATGTTTATGCTACCAATCTTGGTGGCGACACGGTATCAGTGATAAGTACAGCTAATAACAGCTTGATAACGTCAATAACAGTTGGTATGGGTCCTTACGGGGTAGCTATAACGCCCAACGATGAAAGGGCATATGTTGTAAACTATAACAGTGCAACTGTCTCGGTGGTAGATGTGCTTCCAGCCGTGAATGTATCACCCACTTTTTGCAGTATGGATACGGGTCAATCCAAAACGTTTACAGCTATCCCTAGCGGTGGTTCAGGTGATTATGGGTGTTTTCAGTGGTATGTTAACGGTACTGCCCAACCAGGGGCTGTTGCGTCAACGTTTGATTTTTCTCCCACCTCAAATGGCTTGCATCTGATTTCAGTGGCTATTACGGACAGTTTAGGTGTTATTTCTGCTGAGTCTAAAGCTTCGATTGTTTCTGTACCTTGGGTAATGGAAACGCAAGTGCCCATCTCAAATACGCCTATTACGAATACAGTAACACCTGCAGACCACTTCTTTATCCCTGCCTATTGTAGTTACGTCAAATTTGCAGTGAATGGTACCTACTCGAATGCAACTTTCGAAGACAACACTTGGACTTTTACAGATTTACGCCTAAAAGGGTCCCAGTTGCTTAGCAGGTTCCAGATTTCAATCCAAGGCTCCAACATAACAATCGTCTCGTTCAATGTAACCCAAAATTCGACTTTTCAAATTTTGCTGTTAAAGTATATTGTTGATGACCAGAGCAAACAGGTTGTAAACCTTGGCATAGGTTCGGGTCGATTTGATTCCAACGACATGTGGAGTGTAGTTAACAACAACGTTTCTTTAGCAGAAGGCAAGGACTGGAATATCTCACGTGACGGAACAATAATTCTAAAGAGTGTAAGGGGCGAGGTAAGTATCAAACAACATACTTTTGGTGACTTCTTTGGAAACGGTGAGGTATATGCAAATTTATCATTTCATGAGCAACATTCGGTTGGTATTACATTTGCAATTGCCCTTGTAATAACTGTAGCTATTGCAGTTGTAGTTAAAATCAAAACTAGAGATTCATCCGGAGAAGAAGCAAAAAGATGATATGGGAACTACCCAGTAACATCGTGTTGCCTTTTTTCGCTGTTATCATATTGGTTGGTGCCTATCTTATTCTTTCACGTATCCATAAATCTAAGAATGCTAGCTCTTTGAGACTTTTTATCCAAGTAGTGGCTGTAATTGCAGTATTTATGGGGCTAATACTGGGACCCTTCAACTTGCCTGAATGGCAACCCATTGGGGTTTCACCACGTAGTCTCTTAGTTGGTTCCGATTTCTTGACAAACCAGCTTCCAGACGGTTTTGCTGTTCCTATTTTTGCCTGTTATTACTCTAACGGGCGAACAGTAACTTGTGCACTTTGGGAGCTTCAAGCATACATTTTCCCATATTGGAATTATTCGAACGGTTATGATGCCATATATTCTACTTCTGGTTTAGAAAAGATAGGTATAGTTATTGCAACGTTGGTGATCGCTTCTATATTTTTGGGAAGGTTTTTTTGTGGTTGGCTATGCCCCTTTGGGCTATACATGGATGTTCTAACACGAATCCGAAAATCTATAGGGTTTCGGTATCTCCGGCTCTCAGAAAAAATAAACGTAAAGCTTTCACAGTCAAGATACATCATTATTGCGGTTACACTGATTCTTAGTGTTATTTTTGCTTCAGGAGCTATTTTTGGCTCTGAGCTTATTCCTGGTACTACACCGGCTGGGCCGGCAGGGCAAACTGGGTTAGGTGGTTCACTTAACGAACCTTTCTGTTTAGTTTGTCCTATGCGGCCACTTTGTATTATAGTTGAGAG
>JAAZFA010000111.1 GCA_012511995.1 Thermoproteota archaeon
CCTGCTTCTTTAAGTAGCCAGAGTTGATTTTTTGGCGCTATACGCTCTTCGGTTTTCAGTAACCAACGGTTACCCATCAGTGGCACTTCGAAGTCCCGCTCGATTGCATCGTAACCTGCATAAACGCTGAAACTACGGTTGGGAACAAAAACAGTGTTTAATTCTTGAAGTTTCTTGATGATTTCAGGTTTAGATATATCGGAGAATTGGTCGAGGAATATGAATTTATCAAAAATTTGACGGTAGTATTGTGCGTAAGTTTTTTCTCTTCCTGTCTGGCATACGACAACAGTCTCAAAGCCTTCTTGCTTTGCTCCTGAAGCAATTTCAAGCGCTGAGTGACTGCCTAATACGCCTATACGGATTTTCGTTGAATCATATCCCATCAGTACTTGCTTAACCTTGTCTTGCATGCTCATACTTTTTCACTCATAAACGATTTATAATCGTCGATAACTTCTGGCAACTTTGGGCTGTTAAACAATGCCTTACCACTCATTTCATTGGCTACTGACATGTACATTTGACTAATGATTGTCTTTAGTTTGGGGTCAAGTTTAGGAGGCTGAGATTTGCAAAGTAATTTCCAGTCTTGAATACCTTTGATTTCTGCCGCCTTCTTAGCCTGCTCCAAGTCGTTGTACCATGCTGTTTTCTTGTAGTATTGCCGGGCAACTTCTTTACTGACGTGCACACCATCAAAGGTAAAACGGCATTCATCTAAAGTGCCCAATACATCAACAATCATAAGTTGCCTTTTTTCATCGAAAGCTAATTCGATTTTACCATCCTCATTCTTTAAACCTACATTAAGCGCAGCTCTAGTTATTGTCTCATCTGCCTTTAACAGCACCGACTTGATTTCAGCTAATTCGTCATCTGTTAAACCAGCAATCTTTTGCGCTTCAGACCAGGCGATATAACGATCCGTTTCTTCTAATTTTGTGCTTACATCAAAGATAGGGTCGTTAAGGGTTTCACCGGGTTGGGGCTGGTGATCTAAGCCAAGGTCAGCTGAAGTAACTTTGCCCTGTGTTAACTGTTTAAAAACCGATGAGCCTTCAGGCAAACCGTTGCGATAGATGATTTCAAGGGGAATCAAGTAATTTTTAAGCGAAGTAGTGTATTGACTATAGTCGTGAGTTACTTTGTTGTTAACAACACTTGTTTCAGGTTTGTATACGTTAACTAATGCTACATCCATAATATTTGTGGATTCTGACAAGTCGCTTACTCTAACAGCTTTGCCTTCAGAGGATACTAACCCTCGGTAATGAGTTTTTACACCCAGTTTTTCTAGCTGCTCAAAACAGTAAGCCCCCATCAAGCATAAGGCAGCACCTTTATGTTCAATGCTATCAGGCATTTCACCCCAATCAAAAACGCTATACCGATCAGAAAAGACAAACAATCCCTTTCCCATAGAAAGAGGGGTGGGTTCCTGGATTATCTGTAGATCTTTAACGCTGCCCAACTTCGGTTGCCTCAGTGCTGTAAATATTTCCTTTTGTACTTATATCGCTTTATCTACAGAACTACGTTTAACCACATTGATAGAGTTTCGTTTAACAAAAGTTATTTATCCTAAGCCATGCGAATTGGGCGTAATATATACCGTTAAAACTAAGATGGATAAAGGGAATAGTAGTTCAAGAGCAACTGCAACCAACCACTGTATCCAACAATAGAGTAACATTGCTAAATAATCACTTGGCAAAACTTGTCACTTATCTGACAATCATCAGTACCGCAATATTGATCCCTAACACGATAGCCACTATACTTGGTAACTCGATGTGGACTCTTGGACCCGAATTCCTACCGGCATATTTGGTGCCTCATGATTAGTACAACAACTATCGACAGTCTTCTAATGTGGATATGGATTAAGAAGGCTGGGTTAGTGAATCATGAACAAGAACAGGATATTGACTCAAAAAACAATTTTTAATTCTTTTAACAAGGAGAATAACCCAAAATTGGAAAATGTGACCTGATCTAGCAGCTAGCAGGTATAAACCAAAAAAATGATTAAGCCTTAACTGGTTATCTCAAGTTCTTCACAGATTCATTAGCCCTATCTAAATCCTTTCGCTTAGAATTCTGATAATTTTTAACGTTTGACAAGATTTCAGAGTCTTCAAGCGCTAAGATTTTTGCAGTTGCAATCGCTGCACCTTCAGGTTCAATCGTCACAACATTACCAATGCCACTAGGAACTCGAAGAGAAGAATAGATATCGACTCCGGCATATTTTTCCCCATAAGGCGGACAGGCAATTACTGGTTTGGTGGTGTTGCCATCGACAAAAGCGCTCAAAGCGTTTGAACGTCCAGCAACTGTAATGTAGATGACTTTTTCGGCTTCAAATTCCTTGAGAACCTCAAGTACAGTTAAAGGTGTCTTATGCGCAGAAGCGACCCGAAACTCGTAGATTACGCCGAGAAGCTTGAGGTACTTTGCGATTTCACGAGAAAAGTCTAGGTCACGATCAGAACCCATAACTATTATTGCTTTACCGACCATAACTATTCACAATAAAGTGCTTACTCTTTACGGTTTAATTAAAGTAACCGCTTTTTTAGTTGGTGGCATTCATCAATCACAGATGTTTATTATGAACTCCTTTCTGTTTTTGCTTGATTTCTATGACCCAGCAAATCATAAAAGAAGAAGAATTACTCAAGCAACTTATCGGCGAATGGCAAGTAGGGATAGCCATGAAAACCTCAGAAGAAAGAGTAATAACTGGCTGCGGTGAAATGTCTGCAGTTGACAAAGGGGCGAGTATAAATATTGAAATCAATGCTCGCATTGAAGGGCATGATGATTATTATGAAAATGACATATGGAGTTTC
>JAAZFA010000112.1 GCA_012511995.1 Thermoproteota archaeon
CACTTAAAATATCTATTAACTGCAAGCATTGCATTAACAATACCCATCATGATTTTGATGTGGCTTCCCATTCTCCCCATGGCGACAAACAATTTGGTGATGTTTCTCCTTGCAACACCTATCCAATTCGTCGTAGGCTGGACCTTTTATGTTGGTGCCTACAAAGGACTGCGAAACAAAACCGCCAATATGGACACCTTAATTGCTATGGGTACATCAACCGCTTGGATTTACAGCACAGTAATTACTTTTGTCCCAGGCATATTTCCAGGCGCCAGTTCATTCTTTGATACGGCTGCAATGATTATGACGTTTATTTTAGCAGGCAAACTCTTAGATGCCATCGCTAAGGGCAGGACCTCAGAAGCTATCCGAAAGATTATGGGGTTGCAGGCGAAAACAGCCAGAGTCATCCGTGATGGTGCAGAACAGGAAATTCCCGTTGAGGATGTACACGTAGGAGACATAATTGTCGTTAGACCAGGTGAAAAGATACCTGTTGATGGCGTTGTCATCGAAGGGTACTCAGGTGTAGATGAAAAGGTCATCACAGGAGAAAGCATGCCCATTGAAAAGAAAAAAGGAGACCAAGTTGTAGGCGCCACGATGAACAAAACAGGCATGCTAAAATTCAAAGCCACCAAAGTTGGAAAAGACACCGTTCTTGCCCAAATAATACGTATGGTAGAAGATGCCTTAAGCTCTAAAGCACCCGTCCAGAGATTGGCTGATATCGCGGCAGGATACTTTGTTCCAGCCATCATAATTACTGCCTTGACTTCGGCCTGCGTATGGTATTTTGTAGTGGGCGCAGACTTCATCTTTGCGCTTACGGTATTTATTGCCGTATTAATCGTGGCATGCCCCTGTGCACTTGGACTTGCCACCCCAACTGCGATAATGGTCGGCGTGGGGAAAGGAGCAGAAAACGGGATTCTAATTAAAAGCGGAGAAGCCCTAGAAACTGTCCAAAAACTCCAAGCGGTAGTGTTTGACAAGACAGGAACGCTTACAAAAGGCGAACCTGAAGTCACAGATATCATAACGGTCGACAACACTACACAAAAAGGCATACCACTAAACGAAGAGCAACTCTTACAGCTTGCAGCTATGGCAGAGAAAAACTCTGAGCACCCACTAGGAGAAGCCATAGTTAAAGAAGCCGTCAAAAGAGAACTCAAAGCTGAAGACCCTGAATTCTTTAATGCAATACCCGGACACGGAGTGGAAGTGAAGCATCAAGGACTAACGATTTTGCTAGGGAACCGAAAACTCATGGAAACAAACAACATAAACATAGCTAAATTGGAAGAGAAAATGAACCTATTAGAGCAGAAGGGAAAAACAGCCATGCTTGTAGCAGTTGATAATCAACCTGCCGGCTTGATAGCTGTGGCTGACACCTTAAAGGAGCACTCCAGCGAGGCGGTAAAAACACTTCAGCAAATGGGCTTAGAAGTAATCATGATTACAGGCGACAACGAAAGAACCGCCAAAGCCATCGCACAGCAAGCAGGCGTAAACCGCGTCTTAGCGGAGGTTCTACCCAGCGAAAAAGCAACAGAAATAAAGCGACTACAAGCAGAAAACAAAGTCGTGGCCATGGTGGGAGATGGAATAAACGATGCACCTGCATTGGCACAGGCAAACATTGGGATAGCTGTTGGCAGCGGAACAGACGTTGCCATAGAAACCGGAGATATCGTCTTAATAAAGAACGACCTAAGAGATGTAGTGGTAAGTATTCAGCTAAGCCGCGCCACGATGAGCAAAATCAAGCAAAACTTGGCCTGGGCTTTCTTCTATAATATACTGCTCATTCCCTTGGCAGCCGGCGTTTTCTACCCGATCCTGCATGTACTGTTTGATCCTGTGTATGCAGCAGCAGCCATGGCAAGTAGCTCGGTGACTGTGGTCACCAATGCCTCTCTTTTGAGAAGGTTTCGACCAAAAATAAGTCAAAACATAAACCAAACAGAAAATTGTGGAGGTGAAACCTGTATGGCTAAAGATTTAGTATGCGATATGGAAGTTGACGAAAAAACCGCGAAGTGGAAGACAACATACAAAGGAAAAACTTACTACTTCTGCGCACCAGGATGCAAAAAAGAGTTCGAAGAAAACCCCCAAAAATACATCAGCAATTAATAACACTGAAAGCCCTCTCACCATTCCCTTGCCCAGACGATGAAAATGAAGTAAAAAACGTTATATCCATCCTTTCTTTGCGACTATC
>JAAZFA010000113.1 GCA_012511995.1 Thermoproteota archaeon
AATGTGAGGGCACAATCAACTCTGGATTAAAACGTTTGAGTTCTTCAAATTATTGCAGGCATTTTTTTCTCAAACTTTTTATCCGACAGAGATGGTAACCTCCAACGATTGTATATATTTTTGAAATTCCTGTTATTTGTTAGGTATATCGGATAATGTTAATTATACCTAGATGCGTGCAACCTGAAACCATTGTCAAACCTTTATTTTTTAAGTTAAAAATTAGAGCTCTCTTGTCCCTGATCAACGGGTCAGATTTAAGTTCCGTCACTGTAAATTCGGTTGTTAACCATCCTGCCCAAAAATCTGCTTTTCTTGGAATTTCCCAGTGATACATGCTAAATCTGTAGCAATAAGCAATGGATCTTTTGTATCTATGCTTTTTGCTTTTACCTTTTTTTATTCGGAAAACGTAGATACTTCCTCAGTTCCTCTCACAACATATGAAATTTCACGCAATCCTATGTCCATCAATTTTGCGTTTTTTGATACACCCATGGACTGCTGGCTGCATCAAAGAGGATGGTTGTGTTTTTTTGTATTATTTTGAACTCTTATAAGCATGGAGAGACCGTTTTCCGCATGCGGTAACCCAGCGTGCTATTGTGATGAATGCTGAAAGGTTTGCGCTTTATTCGATTATTACCCGGTAGGAAATTAACCGTGTTACCAACTAAACTAATGCCCCTAGGCGTGTTACTTCTTGTAAATCTACTTGTTTGATTGGATTGTTTTTCAAAGAAATGCCTTTTCAGAGTGACCCTTTATAATAACTTGTAGTTGGGCAACCTACACATTTTTTTGCTTCATATCTAGTACACGGTGGACAATCGACGTTGCATGGGGAGACTTCTTTTTCTTTATGGGCTAGGTTTTCTCTTATTTGCAAGAATGGTGAAAAGTATGTCTCAGTAACAGGGTAAAACTCAGATCGTCGTATCCCTTTACTACATCTTAATGAGCATTTCTCTGTCGATATGCTTTCCAATGTATCCTGTGTTTCCGCAATGACTAAAGCAACCAAGTTATAGCCTCCTACTGTTTTAAATATCTGAACAACCCGGGGGCATTGTTCAAATCGTTCTAAAAGATTTTTCATAGCATCGGCATTTTCCATTTCCAACATAATGATTGCAGGGTGAAGTTTTAGCACGTTTGGATTTATTAGTGCAGTCACTTTAATTATGCCTTTTTTTATTAGTCGTTCTAGTCTTTTTTTAGTTCCCATGCTTGTAAACCCTATTTGTCGGGACATGTCATTCAGGGTAGCTCGGCCATCTGCTTGTAATTGTGATATTATTTTTCTATCTATTTCATCCAAGTAAATCACTTATATTTTTGTTTATTTTATAAACCTAAAATATTAATAAGATTTATGTTGTAAACTTCTTCGTTTTGAAGGTAAAAATGTTGAAAAAATGCTCTAGCAAAACATCGGTAGCGATATAAGTTTTGACCGAATAATTTCTCATTCTGAGTTGACTACGCAACAAGGGCAAACCCAAAAGACACAGCCTAAACTAGGAAAAATTAAACACAAAATTGCTATTATAAGTGGCAAAGGCGGTGTTGGCAAGAACACGGTAACATCAAATCTTGCTATGGCTTTTATGTCAGAAGGTCAGTCGGTATCCTTGATGCAAACATTCATGGGCCATGCATTCCAAAGATAATAGGTATAAACCGACAACCTCTCAAAGGTGTATCTGCTGGAATGATATTTCCAGTTGAAGGTAAGTGTGGGGTAAAAGTTGTCTCAATGGATTTCTTCTTGCCTAATGACGAGACGCCAGTAATTTGGCGCTGACACTCAAGATAAAAGCAATTCAGCATTTTATATCGGAAGTGGCGTGGGGTGTGCTAGATTACTTATTTATTGAGCTTCCGCCGGGTACTGGCGATGAACCACTAAGCATTATGCATCATATTCCCGACATGGATGGCGTAATTATTGTGACGATGCCGTCAGAACTTTCAGAAGCGGTTGTCAAAAAATCAGTCGTATTTGCCAAGGAAATGTTCCAGTTATTGGTATAATTGAGAATCTTCGGATATGTTGTCCTGTTTGCGGAAAGCGAATAAACATATTTAAGTCGGGTGGAGGTTAAAGAATCTCATGTTCTATCTATCTATTTGGGAAGTCTCCTAATCGATCCACAAATTTGTAATGATTCAGATAACAGTTTTACCTTTTATGGTAGAGAATCCCAATTCGTCGGTCGCTAAAGCATTCCCTGAAATAGTTGCTAAAACCAAGCAATTTCTTGTTAATAAAAAAAGTAGTGAAAAAAATGATGTGTGTTAGTGCAACCTCAGATAATCTAAATGCTTCATTAGACCCTGGATTTGGAAGATGCGCATTTTTCATAATTGTAGACCCAACAAGTATGCAGTTCACGGCTATTCCAAATACTGGGCATAGTATAGTTGGCGGAGCTGGAATTCAAGCTGCACAAACCATCGCCAATAGTGGCGCAAAAACAGTGATAACTGGTAATGTAGTTCCTACTGCATTTAGAGCGCTTTCCATAGCAGGTATCGACATCATTACTAGTGTTTCCGGAACAGTCAGAGCAGTGGTTGAAAAATTTAAGAATGATAAATACAAAAAAACTGATGTACCAACAGTCAACGGCCATTCTAGTACAGGCGGTAACTATTAATGGCATTCACTAATAGTAAATCAAACAACAGTCATGTTTACTCCACGATATATTGGAGATACCTGGAGGTGAAGGAATGATGGATAGATTAGTTATTGCAACAGAAACTCAAAATGGCTTAAATGCACCTGTAGCACAACATTTTGGAAGAGCACCCTATTTTTTGATTGTAGATCTTGATGCTAAATTGGGCATCACCAGTGTAAAAACAATTGATAACATTAGTGAACATAGAGGTGGAACTGGTTCTCCACACGATCACATCTCTAAATTGCAACCGAGCGCTTTGATAGTTCACGGTATGGGTCCAAGAGGCATAATGGCTTTCAAGAATGCAGGAATTAAAGTATTACAAGCTAATGCCAATACAGTTAATGAAGTCATTGAAGCATACAAACAAGGCAAGCTTCAAGAACTAACAGAAGGTTGCGCAGATGCACACCACCATTAAATGTTCCGATGGATGTATAATAAATGGTGGAACAAGTATCCGATAATGAAAATGGATTGTATGGAGCGCTTGATGGGCTATCGTAAAACATGCATGGTTGCGTTGAATTAGCCTTAAATGCTTAAGAGAGCCTCTCCTACCGGAAACAAAAAGTTCGTGCAACACAAAAATAACAACCTTTTTTCATTAAAGGGGTCATTTAATTGATTATCGCAGTTGCTAGTGGTAAAGGTGGAACCAGCAAAGCAAGTATAACAACAAGCTTAACAGTTCTAGCAAAGAAAGTTATTATGTTGACTGTGCTGTGGATGCCCCTGATTTGTATATTACTTCTACACGACTTCTACACCCCGAGATAATTAAAACTCCGATGTTTCATGGATCCAAACTATCGGCAATTGATGAATCAAAATGTAATAAATGTGGAATATACAAAAACTATGAGTTCAACGCTATTACAAAGGACTTA
>JAAZFA010000114.1 GCA_012511995.1 Thermoproteota archaeon
AGTAACATCCAAGGTGATTTCTTAGCAAGAACCGTTGCAATATGTGCATCACCAAAACACGCTTTGGCAACAACTACAACATCCCTTCGCACTCCTACCTCAGATAAATCCCCAAGCGAATGCAAATATTCATGAAGCAACAAGTTATAGACTAATGCATTGACAGTAGGTTTATCAGTAAAAGAAGCATCCACAACATCAACTAACGCACGATTCAACACGATATTGTTTGTACCAACAGGATAATAAGCCCCAAGTTGAAGCGGTAAATCATCTAAAAACAACATCATGCTGTTACGCCGTTTACCCAATGCATACTCAGCGGTTTGTTGAACAATTGCCCAGACTTCAGCATAACTTTTAGCATTATCTAAACCGGAACTAAATGCATCATTACTAAATTGATCATTACTCAAAATGACCCCTTCTCCCTTCCATTAATTATTGATGTTTTATTCACACTTTTAAGTGTTGTACATATAAAAAACCAAAATAAACGTAAAATTGATAAAGAGCAATGTATTCAGAGATAGCGTTAAGGTGAAAAACAATGGCTAATGCCCCAACAACAGTTAAAGACATTATGCAAAAAGACGTTAAAACCGTAGAAAACAACACCGTCCTAAAAGACGTAATTACACTGATGAATAAACATGACAAAGACGCAATCCTTGTCATCCAAAGCGGCAAACCAACAGGCATAATAACCGTAAAAGATGTCCTAATACGTGCAATCGAAGCCGAAGTACCAATCAGAACGATTATTGCACGAATGGTTTATACAAACCCTCTCGTTGTTATCGAACAAAACGCTACCCTTGAAGATGCAGCAAAACTAATGAAACACTGGAACATTAAGCATTTACCAATCGTTGACAAAGCAGGTGCCCTAGTTGGCATGGTCGACGACAGACAAATCGTCTATGCAGATCCAAAACTGATGCCAATAATGGATTACTGCCGCCGAAAGTAGATTTCTCGGCGCCAACACTTTTATTTTTAACACACCAATTTTTCCAAGATCCTTTTTATAAAAAAAATATTAAAATACACTTTGCGATTGCAAATTAAAACTCACATTTAAACTATATCTAGATACATGTAAAATAATAGATACATATAAAATAGAAATTGAAATAAATAAATAAAAAGAAAAAATAAAAATTTAGATTATTGTTTCTGCTCTTTTGCCCAAGCTTCCTTGGCAACCTTAGCCAAAGAGTCAAGGTTTGCCTGCGCCTGTAAGTCATACATCACATTTTTTAACTCATTATTAACCAACAGGGTTATTTCGCCAGGTCTTAATGGTTCAGGTCTTGTTGATTGATAAACACGTAAAGTACGTAAAACGAATTTAACCATTATGTCATTAAGTTGATTTTGTAGTTCAAAAAGTTCGTTTTGACCTTCTTTCATTTTCTGGGAATAAGTGGTTGAATCCCAATTACCGTCGTTCGCCATATTTTCACTTGTCCTTTAGGGAGTCATGTAAACGGCTCATTATAAAATTTCCTAAAAAACAATTAAGAAAAAGATGGCTTAGACTTGCCTAACTTTTTATCTACACAAGCCTGAATAAAACCCCGATATTCAGGTGACGGCTTACCCGGTCTGCTCTTGAATTCACCATGAAATTGTGACGCAAAATAGAAGTATTTTTCTGGCAACTCTGTCGTTTCCATCCTTCTACCATCACTACTCTTTCCAGTAAAAATCAAGCCGTTTCTCTTTAAGACGTCGATGTAATCAAGATTAACTTCAAAACGATGACGATGACGCTCCTGAATTTCTTCAGCTCCAAACAATCTATATGCTAAACTATCTTTTTGCAGTAATATTTTATGGCTACCTAACCGCATCGTGGCGCCTTTAATCTGACCTCGCTGTTCAGGCATCAAATCTACAACCGGATACGGTGAATCAGGGTTAATCTCTGTACTGTTAGCATCAGTTAAACCACATACATTACGAGCAAACTCGATAACTGCTAACTGGAAGCCATAACAAATACCCAAAAAAGGTACATCATTTTCTCTAGCAAACTTTATAGCAGCAATCTTACCCTCAGTGCCCCTTGGACCAAAACCATAGGGAACAAAAACGCCGTCAAAATTGTAAAGGTCCTTGATACAGTCAGGTTCATGCTCAAAACGTTCAGCTTCAAGAAAACTAATACAAACTTTAGTTTTGCAAGCAGCACCAGCATGACGAAGAGCCTCAGTCATACTAACGTAACAATCAGACAACGCAGCATACTTACCGACTAACGCAATCTGCACTTCATAGTCGGGGCAAATCATGCTATCCACAAAAGTTTGCCATCCACTAAGATCCTTCAAACCACAATTCAAACTTAAACGCTGACACACAAAATCGCCCATGCCCTGTTTATCCAAAATCAGCGGCACCTGATAAACAGACTCTGCATTATATGAACAGAAAACAGAACTCTCAGGTATAGTACCAAACAAAGCAATTTTCCGCAACGCTTCAGCATCAATCATCTGAGGGCTACGCGCAACAATCGTATCAGGTTGAATACCAATACGTCGAAGTTCATTAACGCTATGCTGTAAAGGCTTAGTTTTCATTTC
>JAAZFA010000007.1 GCA_012511995.1 Thermoproteota archaeon
CTGGTTGAGAATATGAAGACTTGTTGGTTACCGTTCTGTGGCATCTTGTCGACTAATTGGAGAAGAGTTCGGTGGTGTTTTCCAAAATATATGCCTGAGCCAAAACCGATTAATTTGTAGCTTAAAAGGTCAGCAGGGTTTACTTCGGTTGGATTTTTCATTTCAGCATTTATTGTATTACCAATAACTGTTGCTATTTTTTGTGTGTTAAAGTGATGATGAGAGTAACAGATTATTAGTGCATTCACGCTTTTGATATTGTTTTGCAGCTTAAATATGCTTGCTAAATCTATTTTTAACTTTCTATCGGAACTAAGCTTAAGGATTATACAGCAATAAAATGCTATAAAAAACTATTTAAATGGATAAACATCTTAAAAGCAGGGTCGATCACAAAAAAATTTATAACGATACGTTGCTTCTTTGCCCTTAATAGGCGACAAAAATGAAGTTTGGTACACTAACATTCCAACCACATAAACCCGAAGGCTTTGATTTCCATGTATTTCGCGTCAAACCCGAAACAGGCGTGCGAAATAAACCTGTATCAGATATGCCAAGCAACATCGCTGTTTTTGCAGACACTCAAACTGCACAGACTCATCCTGATTGGGTTTCACAGTCGCCACTTGGTCCAGCACAATTTGGTAACAACAACTTTAACATTTACTGGAGTGTACTTTGCCCTACCCAACCAGAGTATCGTGAGGAACAACTCAGATACATTGCAGAAATTGACCGGCAGTCGCCTGGAATTTGGTTAAACAGCCAATATTTTGCTGATCATAGCCATTGCACCTGTCCTCGCTGTAAAGATCTTCAACAAAAAAGTGGACTTGGGTTTATTGATTGGCGAAGGAGAGTAGTCACTGACTTTCTAGAAGATGTTAGGGGTGCTGTTAAAAAAGAGTTGGTGTTGAGTCTTCAGCCTGACCCTGCGAGTTCGCTTGAACGTTACGGAGTAGATTTTGATGACTCGGCAAAATATGCGGATAAATTCAATATAGTAATGTTTAGCAAGAACTATGCTACACCGTGGTACTGGGAAATGCTTGCTAGAGGTTTTAAAAAGTTGCTAAAAAAACCCTTTTACATAAGTCTCTACGTCTATGGCCCAGGCGACCTAATCCAAGATGTTCCACTTCCAGCAGAACTACTCACTGTAACTACGCGTTGTGCTAGGGTTGGTGATGTTGAAGGCTTTGTTTATCTTATAGACGGAGAAAAGGAGATGTATAATTTTCAGAAATCAGCGTTTGAAAATGTTGCTCTTCGCCAAAAATTAAGGAGTTTTGGCGGTGATCCAGTGCAACAATTTTTAGACAGAGTTGATAGCTGGGAAAAAATAATCAAGTAATTGTTTTGATACCTCTTTTCCGTTATGTTTTTATCGGCTTAGATGATAGGTACTGATGTTAGAGGTTTCCACGGTTGATTTAGGTAATTTAATTCCTGCAATTATTGCATTGTTCATTATAGTTGATCCAATTGGAAATATACCGATTTTTATTGGATTAACAGAAAAGATAGAGCCGGCACAACGTCGAAGAGTGTTTAATGTGGCTACTCTAGTGGGGTTTGTTTTGTTATTGTTTTTTGCTTTTTTGGGACAGGAAGTTTTGAGTATTTTTGGATTGTCAATTTATGCTTTTCAGATAGCTGGAGGTTTATTGCTATTGATTATTTCTGTTAAAATTTTGGTTTCGGAATACACTCATGACTCAGTTGGTTCACCTGAAAGTTTAGGAGCGGTTCCTATTGCTATGCCGCTTCTAGTTGGTCCGGGAGCTATTACGACGACAATTTTTAACCTTCAAACATACGGTATCTTGATTTCAATTCTTGCTGTTCTAATTGTGCTATCGGTTACATGGGTTATTCTTCGATTCATAAATGAGATTTACCGGTTTTTGGGTAAGACCGGTGCTTTGGTTATTGCACGGGTTATGGCATTGTTGCTTGCTGCGATTGCTATTCAGTACATTTTAACAGGAATTTCTCATTTTATGAATATTGCATAAGCCTTTTTTGTTTACAATATCCAGTGTAGTTCACACAATAATGTTTAGTATGTTTCAGTTTGCGTCTATGATGACCAAAGATGGAGTACTAATGTGCGTATAGCTGCTGGCCATGTGAGAGCCTAATTAGACTGCTCCTTAAACCTTTACCCCTCATTTTTTAAAAAAAAATAACGTTGCTTCAATTTGAACCTTGGAATAAAAATGGTAAAAATTACATATGAGAGATTAGTATACCTTCTTCTCTAATTAGTAAAGCTATCTTGTGACGACTAATCACTTTCTTTTGGTTATAGGTATAAAGAAAAGAAAAACGGTAATAATCGCCCAGTGCAAAGTTAAACTGTTTCATAGTGTGAAATTGGCCTTCAACTATGCATATTTTTCATGTAACACACGTCCACGGTATCTGGCTTCACGAAACCAAGTTTTCAATAATAACGACCTTGTGGCAGGTGACTATGGATTTCACCGCTGTCTGCCCATACATACACTTCGTATCCGATAATCTATGGTTGCTCCCTGTATTTTTTATCTTGGTAATGTTGGTATTGCTCCTGAGGTACTTCTTCAAATTCCAATTCAATACCCTCTATAGGCATAGAATCGATTCTGGACACCACCTGCCCCAGATTCATCGCTCAACCATGCTTCTAGGGCAAGTGTTATTGTTCGATTGTATTCTTTAGCATATTCCTCAACGACAAACCTGCTGTATATAGCCATCATAGCAATTACGGTAATAGGCATTTTTATTGCATTATTCAGAAAAAATACAAAGTAAATACTAAGTGGATTTCTTTTAAAAAATGTGGCATTAAAACATCAAAAATGAAAAGGAGTATATTAACAGTGTAATATTGTAAGAAAGTGATCAAACCAATTTTGTGTTATCCTTTAAATATTTCCTTTTACCACTGAGATAGCCATGAGTTTCAAATCACAAACACGCAAAGGCACAAGCAGACAACGCGCTAAATCAACACGTGAGAAGAAACCTAAAGAAAAGAAGAAACGTGTAACCGTAAAAAAGACGCAAGGAAAGACCAAAGAACTATCAGCAACCGAGGTTACTGAACAAACTATCAACAGTATTAGCAAACTTGGAAACCAGGTTTTTGCTCTATCACCTTTTAGTCAATACTTTGATGATTGGCTCTTAAATTTAAGGAATGAACTGACAGAATTTGAATCAAATCCAGCGATAAAAGTCGATGAACAATTTATGAAAGAAAGAGCACAGATATTCTTAGATGTCGAAGCAGCCCTAGCCGAAAAAAGGTTGGTAGAAGCCACACTAACCAAGGAAGCAAAAGCTCTAGAAGAAAACAACCATAAAATAGCTGATGCTAATAAAGAATATTCTGAAAAATCACGAGAACTAAGCAACAAACGAAACGTTGAAATACAAAAGTTATCCAACGAAGTGCACCAACTAGAAGATGATTTAGCTTCTCAACAGAACATAAAATTAGGTTTCTTTAAATTCAAAGAAAAACGGCTTGCCACTCAGAAGCTTGCACAGACCAATCAAGACCTTAAAACAGCAAAAAATAAGCTCGAAGTAACTATAGAGAGCTTCAAGGCTGAACAGGATAAACTCCATGACAACTATGAGCGGCAAAAGCAGGAACTGTTTGCTATATCCGACAGTCTTCATAAACAGTTAGAAAAACTTGAAACTGACGCCTCAACTCAGGCACGGCAATTAGCCTGTAACGATTTGGTTCAGGCTATAAACGCGTTGATGCAACGGGCATCTACTCCGGAGCAGTCTGCCTAAGTCACCCTTTTCTTTATTAGCACACTATTTTTATCCTGTTCTACTTATGCAAAAACGATCTTAACCTTCAGGCAATCGGCATTTATAGTGCTTTTAGGCTATTCATATGTATCCCAGCGGTGTGTAGGTTGATAGTTTTTACATTTAAGACGTTTCATTGGGTTTTTCTTTAGATAATAATGAAAACATGATTAAATATCTAAATGGCTGTCCATGTTTTACAGATGCAGTTTTATATAGGCAGTTGTAAATTAAACATTAATAATTTGCTCACATTGTTGGATGTCTAAATGAGAAAGACCATATTTAAAAAATTAGAAGCGCAGGGACTAATAGCAAATTACAACCGTCTACGGAAAAACCTGCCTCCAAAATTACCTGATCGGACATTCATCTGGGATGAAACATTTCGTGAAGGCATAAAAGCGGCAACGGTTTACTTAACCTATGTTGAGCAGGTTAGATTAGCCAAGCTTATGGATGAATCAGGCGTTTCTGTTATCAACGTTGGCTTTCCTGCTCTATCAGAAGATGAAAAACGGACTGTAAAACGAATTATGAATGAAAGCTTTAGTAATACAACACTTGTAGCTTCAGCAGAACCCACAAAAAACAGCATCAATGCTTGTCTAGAATGTGGAATAAAAGAAATTGTAATAGAATCGCCCATAAATGGTTTAAACTTACAATACAAACTAAAAATAACCCGTGAGCAATGCTTACAACGTATAACTGAAGGAATTGACTACGCTAAAAAGCATGGTGTAACAGTTAATTTCACGTTGATGGATGGTACAAGGACACCATTGGATGATATTGTACAAGTTTTTGAAGTCGCGGCAAACGCAGGTGCCATCCGTATAGCAGTCGCTGATAGCGTTGGTTTTATAAGACCTCTGTCCATGCGTTACCTTATGTCCCGTGTACGTGACGGTTTATCTGAAGCGGTAAAAAAGAAAGTCGCCCTAGGAATTCACTGTCATAACGACTTTGGATTAGGTTCAGCCAATACTTTAGCAGCAATGGAAGAAGGCGTATCCTACCTTCACACTTGCATAGCTGGATTTGGTGAGCGTGCGGGTATAGCACCTTTCGAAGAAGTTGTGACTACCGCGGAACTTCTCTACAATATGGACACGGGCGTTGATATGGGTAAAATATATCGGATAGCTCAATCAGCTGAAAAAGCATTTGCATTACCAATCCAATTCCATAAACCAATCATAGGCGAAAATATTTTCACGCATGAAGTCGAGGAAGAAGTGGAAGAAATGATGTCGCAGCCACTTGTTTATGAACCATTTCCACCTGAAATTGTTGGCAGAGAAACTATGATATTCATTGGGAGGAATACAGGTCAGACTCTGATCCAAAAATTACTTGAAAAAGCTGGTATTCGTGCATCTCCTAGACAAATGGATGAGTTATTCCGTCGTATCAAAGGTCCGCAAGAGAGCCTCGATAAGGGCGAAGCACAGATGACCTATTACCAAGTTAAAAAACTCTTGAAAGAGTTGCTAAAAGGTTACACTATGGATGAATTTTGGCGTCTAGTAGAACAGGTAACACGTCAACGTCCAAAGCTACAAAAGACAAAAAAGGGCTAAGGAACTGCGGATAAACTAGTAACCTAAATTTAGTTTAATTTTTTTTATTTCTTCTTGTTTTAGTTTTTTAGGGTAATTGTAGATAGGACCGCTTGGTCTTTCGTTATAGTATGGTCTGTTGCAGTTTGGGCAACCGGAGGTGTGAAAAGCTACTCCAGTTGCAATGATTTGTTTTAAATATTCCATAGGTAATCCAAAGCTGGTTATTTCGCTTCTACCGTTGAAATTCATATTTTCAACAGTTATTTTTTTCATGGAGATTAAATGCCTTGCAAGTTGTATTCGCCTATACGACTCTAGATTCGGAGGTAGTTTATGCTCCATAACTGTACCCCGGATTGGTGTGAACGCGAAAAGCGCAGGTAAAACTCTTAAATCAACACAATGTTGGATAATTTCCACCGCTTCTTTCTCGGTTTCTCCCAGCCCAACAATGATGTGAGTACTAACATTATACTTTCCAAAGACAGATTGGGCTAACGAGAATAACTCGAATTGTTTTTCCCAGTTATACCAGTTGTCCACAGTTTTGCCCTTAACCTTATCGAAGACTTCCTGCGTTGCCGCATCCAAAGCGATTCCTATTCTGTCAGTACCTGCTATTTTGAGTGTCTCGATGTCTTTACGGTTTTTTGGTTGACAGGAAACCGAGATGGCAACTGTAATTTGATTTTTTATACGCTTCACAATCGCTTCAAGGTCACTAAAGACTCTGGGGTAATTAAGGGCTTGGACGCATATGCGTTTAATTTTTTTTTGCGCTACAGCGTTTGCCAGCGCCGAGATGACATCTTCTGTTGGAAATGCGGGCCAGGTTACGCGTGAGAGGAGTATTGTGTTGCTTTTGCTTTCACGCGCTTGTGGGCAAAAGCTACAGTTTGCGGTGCATTTGCCTTCGTGGTAGGTCATGAGGTAAGCGGTTGTTGGTGCTGCATTTATTTTGCCATGCGTTAAGCTGAGGACGATGGCAGTACCTAAAGAAACGCGAATTGACTGGGGAATTAGGGTTTGATTATTGTTTTGTTTGAGCAAATAGTGTCTAGCGTACACTGTTGTTTGGGAGTATATGAGTTTGGCGCTATAGATAGGGACTGTTTTTTATGGGCTCTGTCCGGAATGGTCTGCAGACTGTTTCAGAATAGGAACCCTTTGTTCTAGTAACTGCTTAAAGTGAAAGCTGAAAATACCCTATGATGAATACAAAGTCTGTTCCAGCATCGAAATAGGCGCCGGCTTTTGAGGTAACATGGAGTTTCTGGGCTGCATAGCTGTCGATTAAGTCTGTTATCTGAGAGAAGTCGAATACTAAAATGCACAGAACTGTATTGCCGATGCTGTAGTAATAAAGGAAAATGGGCAGGGTTGCAAGACGAATTGCACTGGTACCCGATGGAAAAAGGCTTTCATGTTCATTGCTTAAACCTTAGGTGTTAATTTTACTGTTTATTCTTGTAGTAGGCTAATGTTGCGTTGGTTTCTAAATGAGGTTATCGCTTGGATTGCTGTGTCTCTTGAACTTCATTCGACAAATTTGTCGAAAATCGGGGGGGGGTAGTATAATTTCAATTTTTGTTATGGTGGATTAGCTTTTTTGAATTTGGAAAAAAGTGTGACAAATCTGTCACAAAAACGGGGGGTATCATAGAGTTTTAGTCCTTGTTATGGTGGATTAGTCTTTTGGAGTTCTGAGTACACATAGCTTTCTGTAGGTGTCGAACCTGTTACTGGGGTACCTTTTACTGCGGTCATGTTTGGCTGATAGTGAGACGTTGTGGTGTTTAAAAACAAAAATGTGGTTTTAACTAACTATTTTCTGGTGACTAAATTGTTCTGTGGAGATAATCATACGTTGATGCGTTGAATTCCAGTATCTATAACCGTTGAATATGGTTACTTGTCCCTTTGCTCTTTGGTTAACATAAGCTATCGGATAGCTTGCAATTATTATATGGAGTGCATAGCAAGTGTACTAAATGACTTCTGAGAGTTACACATAACTTGATTGAAAAATAATTTGTCTAGCCCTGAAAAGCTATTTAGCTACACTGCAAAAACCGATAAAACGCCAACGAATCTATGGTGCGTTTAACAGAACAGGACACATTGAACAAGAATCTAATGGTTACAGTGCATTAAGGAGACCAAATCGTGGGAAAATACATAGAACTGTAGACTCTGATTAGCGGATATGGTAGTGAGAGCAGGATGGTGCAGATTA
>JAAZFA010000115.1 GCA_012511995.1 Thermoproteota archaeon
ATTTTGTGGTCTCCTGTTTACAGTCACATATGTTAATACAATTTTCGCTACCGATTATTTGGATGAGGTTTTATATGTGTCTGACATAGGTGAGCCTAAACATATAGAAGGTCATAGTACCGAGATCTCTCAAATCAAAGATCGAGAGTTCATGTGTCCGGAATGTGGTAAAATATTTGAAGTAAAAGAGACTGCAGAAAATCATTTACACAGCATACATCTAAAGCACTTGCAGAGTGTACATGGTCAGTTCCATAGTGAAGATGTAGGTACTGTTCATGTATAATGATAGATAAATAAAATTCTAAATTAATCTCAGTGTGTCAATGAAAGACGATAGCGGTTTTATACTTCCATACCGAAGATTTTATGCTATTCTTTGTGTTCGAGTTTAGCTTTTAATTCTTCGATTCTTGCTTTGACTCCTTCCAGTTCTTGGTCAATATCTTTTTTCGACTGTTAAGGTTTTTTTGTATTGCTCTAGGGTTACGACTTCTTGTTCTGGTTGATGTGATTGTGGTATTGGTGTGTTCACTCGAGGGCTGATTGGCGGGCATAGATAGTAGTCTCTACCAAAGCCTCGTCTTCCTCTGCAGTAACTAGGCACACGTCCTCTACCAAAACCTCTTCAGTATCTGCGTATTGGATTAACGCTTCCTGGTGTTGGGCAGCCTGCACAGCATTCTACGCCTCTCTCGCTTATGGGTCCTGCGCCCCATGGCCCTGTTGTATCTCCTTTTAGCATTTATTTCATCTCTATTTTTGTGTTTATACACATATTTTATTGTGTGTTAATGCACAAAAATATCTAAAAGTACAGATAACACCATTTATTGAAACTAAAAAAGGAAGCAATAAAAATGTGGCGAGGAAGACATAGATGCGGTCAAAGAGGTCGGCACCAAAAACCAACCATAGGAAACATACTTCCATAACAAGCTTTATTCTAAATCCACCAAAAAATCAAGAAATAGTATTCATCGGATTTTCCGAAATAGAAGCTTTTAGGTTAGTTGACCTTGAGGGCTTATCTCAACAAGAAACCGGACAAAAATGACATTTCAAGAGGAACCATATGGCGACTAGTTCAGAGCGCTAGAAAAAAATAGCTCAAGCTCTAAGCGAAGGAAGACCACTCTGCATAGTAACATCTACATCAAAGGAAAATACACAGAGATAATCCCAAATTGCGATAGCTGCTCGAACGTTGTTAGCGCCCAATTTAATCTAAAAACAGGGGTTGAGCCTTTGAGTAATTAGCTATATACTTTGTTTTTATAGTGGCAACTACTTATTTTACCTATGGAGCCGAACAAGCATAAAATACACAGAAGCTAACTTGTCAAGAGTTTTTATCCTTAGACTCTATCAAAACGAAACTATCCATGAGGTTATAGAAAAATTTGCAGCTATGAAACACATAAAAAACGCGATTTGTTTTTTCCTCGGTGGAGCAGAAGATAAAAGCAAACTCGTCGTCGGTCCCAAAGACGGCACAGTTATGTCTCAACAAATCATGTTAACCTTGCTCAAGGGGGTACATGAAGGGCTCGGAGTCGGAACGATATTTACCGGCGAAACAGGAAACCCTAAACTTCATATGCATGGTAGTTTCGGTAGAAACGACGCCACAGCAAATGCAGTAACAGGATGCATCCGTTTAGGAGTTCAAGTTTGGCAAATAGGTGAGGTCATCATTTTTGAGTTATCAGGCGGTAATGCAATAAGAAAGAAGGATATGAATACTGGCTTTGAAATGCTAGAGTGCTAACCTAAGAAGCGAACTAAAAAGATACGGTAGCCATACCAACCATAATATTCACCCCAAAATGGTCTCTCTTGAGGGTCGTCGAATCTGCCGGTTTCAAAGATCATTTGTTGGATTTGAAAATAATCGAGTGATGTGTTAAAAAATTGGTTATGGCTGCCATAATCATATAATATAATATATTTTACATTACGTTCTTGGCATAACTCGACGAATTCAGTTATGTTAAAGTCTGGAGTAAAGGCATCTACCGCTAAGGGTGGATACTGCCAAATTTGAGTCCATGACATATTTGAGGGTAAATAGAATCGAAACATATCTTGGCTTAAAAGATTAAACGAGCACACGAGCACTGCTGATTCGTCTGCGTTTAAATGGTTTGAAAGGTAGGCTGTTGCTTCCTTTATCGGTATGTTAATTTGATCTCTTTCAGTCATTTCATATGCGTTATAGCAACTGTATGTAATTGTACCTACGATAATAATTATGAACAATGTAGATACTATTTTTCTGAGTCGAGTTGAGTTTATGTAAATCGATCGTGGTTGCCAACGTTCAACTTTACCATAAAGAAACATTACAAAGGACGATGCTGAAACTGCCAAAATCGGAAACAATGGTGTAACATAGCGCCATTGCCTATTAGAAAGCAATGTAAAAAAGATGTAAACCACTAAAAACCAAGTCAAAAAGAAGATGTCTTGTTTACGTCTGCGATATGCAAACAAACCTAACCCAGCTAAGCCTAAAATAAAAATGGGTAAAGAAATTGGATGTACAGCAATGTCCTCAAAGGGCCAAGTCATTTCAACAAGGTAAAAAACTGGGATGGGTTGGAAACGGTTGCTATATGCCGGTCTATCCTGACCGCCTTCATTTATGACGTATTGTATGGTTTCAAATTTCGCCATACCGTTATAATGGTAAATGGCATAGAACCATGGCGCCACAATAACAACTGCAATTATTACAATGATTATGAATTTCTTTAAGTTAATTTTTAACCGTCTTTTAGACAGAAATAAAATACACAGCAACATTGCTAGGGCAGCGACGATGATTTGATACTTCGCCAACACCCCGATCCCCAACGTTATACCGCTCAAGATGAGTGCACGATTGCTGCTTTCTTTGTTTAGCCAAGAAAAGAAAGTAAACATAACCAACGTAAAGAAAAAGATGAGCATTGTTTCTAGCATGCTTACCCGGCTTAACCAAAAGAAACCCGGTATAGTACCAAGCATTACAGCTGCGACCA
>JAAZFA010000116.1 GCA_012511995.1 Thermoproteota archaeon
ATGTCTTTTGGAGTTGGATTTTGCATTATCGCTTCAGATATGCCTTCTTTGTTGACCTTTATATTTTGACCGTCGTTCATAAAGTTGTTAGAATATTGATACTGAGTAGTAGTCTATCTTATTCCTTCATAAATGATGTAGTCTTTTCAACGCGATATTTAATTAAACAATAGTGCGGAGAATACAACGTGAAAATCAAGAGTAAAAGGTTATTATCCTATATGTTAATTGTTGCTCTGTTTATTAGCATAGGCTTAGCAATAACACTAAACACAATGCGAATGAATGAAACAAGCTAGCGCCAGTAAACAAGTCGAAACTGGTAATTACACAACCGCCTATCAAAAAGGGTTCACTCTAAGAAGTCAAGGCGTCGAAGAACTAGCAACAGAATCTAATAGGGCAATCATAGACACACAAACAGGACAAGCAGTAAAACAGCAGCAACTGCTGAGTACCTTATCACTACCTTACCAAAAGATTCAATTCTATACACAGTTTTTGAAGTATGCTATCAGATCGATAGTACCATAATTACACCAGCGGCTGACAACCTGATAGCTGCCTATAACCAAGGAACCATAGCAGAGGTAGCAGCACAAGCGCAAACAAGCAAGGATGCAGTTCGTGAAGTCAATATGAACTTGGATAACTTCCAATTGTTAATCATAGAAAAGTTGAAGCTGTAACCGCTGAATCACCAAACTATGCTACATTTAGCGTTATGCTATCAGCAGTTGGAATTAGCGTAATCGCTGTAGTATCAATTGCTATGGCAATGGTTACGGGTGAACGTATCACCGACCCACTTAAGAACCTAACAGTCATCGCAGGTAAGGTAAGCATGGGTGAACTTAAACACCAAATCAGCATTAAGAGCAAAGATGAAAACGGCGACTTAGGTCAAGCATTCCAATGTATGATCAACGTATTCAAAATGATAAGCGCAATGGCTTCGGAGGAACAATAAACAAACAATGTCCGTAGAACAGTAATGCTGTCCTAACAAAACAAATGGGTCCAGCCGTCAAAGGCTTTCTTGAGAGACAGCACAAATCACATCTCAAAAAGGAATATGCATCACTACAAAAAAGTGACATTAACGAATTAGTAAAATGATGTCAAATTGGAACTCAACTTATTTTGGGTCAAGCAGTTGGCGAGAAGGTAAAAGCTGATTTACTTACATTAAAATAATCAATAAACCACTTTTTCTTTATTCTAAATTCTAAGTAAAAAAACTCATTAACGACTTCTGTTGTGGTTCTTCTTTACTAAAACCTGATATTTTCACTCCAACACGGCGTATTTCAAGCGGTGATTCAGATAGATACTTTTCAAATAGAATACGAACATTCCGTCTAATTGTCTCTTTATCCTTAACAGGTTGCTCAAGAGTGATACTGCGGCTTTTTCCGCTTAAATCCACATTAACAACATAGATGGATACTGTTTTGAAGCTATATTCCTTCTTAGAAACCTCTTCAAATACTACATCTATTAATTCATCAGTTTTCTGAAGTACAAAATCCAAGTTATGAGTGTCATATTTGAGAGTACCAATTTTACTAATTGATTCAGCTTCACCTTGCTCCTTTACCGGTTCATTATCAATACCGTTAGCTGCATTGTGAAAGTAGATACCTAATACTTTACCGAACCCCTCGATTAGGCGTTGACAATCATATACAGCAAGATCACCGATGGTTTTAATACCCATCTGGTCCATTCGAGCGGCTGTTTTTTTGCCTATTCCTAATAAACGATTAATGGGTAATGGCGCAAGGAACTCTTTGGTTTGTTCAGATCTAACGATTGTTAAGCCATCAGGTTTCTGGCTATCACAAGCGATCTTTGCAACTAGCTTGTTAGGACCAACACCTATTGTCAAAGATATACCGACTTGAGCTTTAACATCAGCCTTAATTGTTAGCGCGTAGTCTCTTGCTTTTCCAAAACTACAGCCTACCTGCTCAGAAACATCTAGGTATGCCTCATCCACGCTAACTTGCTCCAATTCAGAAGCGTACTTACGGAAAATATTCATGATACGGTTACTTATCTGTTCATAGTATTCATGATCGACAGGCAAAAAGACAGCCTCTGTGCCTTCAAGTTTTCGTTTTGCCATAAACAAGGGTAAACCTGATTTAACACCGTATTTTCTGGCGATATAATTACTGGTTGACACAGCCCCGCTATCCTCGGTGCGTCCAGAATACACACCCACAACAACTGGCTTTTCTTTTATAGCTGGATTGCGTAGCTCTTCACATTGTGCAAAGAAATAATCAAAATCTGCAAGGAATATCACATGAGTTTGGATTGTGAGTCCTCCTTAGCTTTTGGAAGCAGCCATGAACCATCACATCTGGCAGTGTTTAGTTCAATCATGCCTTCTCGGCAGACTCCAAACCGCATACCGTTTTCCTCTGCTATATCCCGTATGTTCTTCATGAGTTTGAAACGAAGCGCTTTAGGCAACAACCTATTCCCAGCTACTTTTTCGCCTTGCTCAAAGTAAAAGGAGCTGAGTTTTTCTGCCGTTTCTGGCAATGTTTCTGTGAGTCGCATCCAATTGTCCGCTTTTACTTTGTAGGTTGAACTGGTAATATGCTTAACGCCTAACCGCCCCAGTGTGTGAATTAAATCTGC
>JAAZFA010000117.1 GCA_012511995.1 Thermoproteota archaeon
TATCGACATGTTCCCCAAACAAACGCTTTAACGCCGGTATAACTGTAAGATTCATCAAAGTACTTTTGCCAGAACCTGATACGCCTGTGATTCCACAGAGAACTCCAAGTGGCAGTTTCACACTGAGCTGCTTGAGATTATTCTCTCTAGCACCCTGAACTGTGATGTAATCAACTGGAATACGTCGCTCTAAGGGGATTTCGATTTCTAGTTTACCTGAAAGATATTTACCAGTTAAACTACGGGGATTCTGCATTACTTGATGAGGTGTACCTTCCGCAACTACATGACCGCCATGAACGCCTGCACCGGGACCCATATCAACAATATAGTCAGCATGGCGCATTGTGTCTTCGTCGTGTTCTACCACAATTAGAGTGTTACCAAGATCCCTAAGCCGAGCTAAGGTATTAATGAGTTTAGCGTTGTCACGTTGGTGAAGACCGATACTGGGTTCGTCAAGAATATAAAGTACACCCATAAGGTTGCTGCCAATCTGTGTTGCCAAACGAATACGTTGTGCTTCACCGCCCGACAATGTCTTAGCTGCACGTGAAAGTGAAAGATAACCTAAACCGACGTTCTTGAGAAATCCTAACCGGTCATTGATTTCTTTGAGTACCTGCTTGCCTATCGACATTTCTTTCTCGTTAAGTTTAAACGGGAGATCATTGAAGAAATCTACAGCTTCCTCAATCGAGAGGTCTGTGGTGTCGATGATACTTTTGCCTTGGATCTGCACTGCCAATACTAACGGTTGGAGTTTTTTACCGTTACAACTGTTGCATGGACGAGCAGTCATAAATTTTTCTATGTCGCCTTTACGCCAATCACTCTCGGTTTGGCGGTGCAAACGCATAGTCTGCGGTATAACGCCTTCCCAACCTTGTCGCATATGCATGTTAGCACCATTGGACCAGTTGGCGTTTATGGGTTCCCCGTCGCCGTAGAGCAGTACATGCAGTTGCTCTTCTGTGAAGTCTTTAATTGGTGTGAATAAGTCAAAACCATGCTTTTTGCCTACTGCAGCGAGTTGCTGGGCACGCCAACTAAGATCCATTTTGCCGTAGACTGCTAAGGCGCCATCTATAATTGTTAGGTTAGGGTTGGGTATAACCTTGTCCGCGGTAACTTCGGTGATTTCACCAAGACCATGGCAGGTTGGACATGCACCCCAGGGCGAGTTGAAGCTAAACATACGAGGTTCCAGCGCTTCAAACATGATTTCAGGATGATTAGGGCATGCACCAAATGTACTATACATTGTTGCACCTTCAAAGCTTTCTAACTCCTTTTTTTGACTAGTATCTTGGTTTGCAGCATCGATAACTATCATCGTGCCCTTGCCAGTTTTTAGGGCTGCCTCGACAGCTTCGGCTAGACGTGAACGTTCCTCATCTGAGATAGTTATTGTGTCTATAACGGCTTCTATCCAGTGCTTCTCATAACGCACCAATTTTATCTCTTCGCGCACGGTATCAGATTCATAGATTTTTCCATCGACTCTGATTTTTGTATAGCCGTCTTTTTTAAGGTCCTCAAGAACTTGCTCGTGTGTTCCTTTCATACCTCGGATGATAGGTGCGAGGAAAACAAGAGTTTTGTCTTTCTCGCCCATAATAAGACTGGCAATATTCTCGGGACTCTGCGGGTGAATACTACTACCGCATTTGGGGCAGTGGTGTGTACCAATACGTGCGAAAATAAGCCTCAGATAATCGTAGATCTCTGTGACTGTACCAACTGTAGAGCGAGGATTTTTACTGGTACTTTTCTGTTCAATGCTTATTGCTGGGGAGAGACCGTCGATTGAATCTACATCTGGCTTATCCATTAAACCTAAGAATTGACGGGCATAAGCTGAGAGGCTTTCCACATACCGACGTTGACCCTCAGCATAGATTGTATCAAACGCCAAAGTGGATTTACCAGAACCAGAGAGCCCAGTAATCACTATGAGTTTATTGCGAGGTAACTCTAAATCGATGTTCTTTAGATTGTGCTGTCTTGCGCCTTTTATGGAAATGTTATTACGCATACTTTCCCCCTCAAGTTTTGGCAATTTCTATCTTGTTTTAACCTCTGAGATTAGAACATTGTTGCATTAAAACCCTAAATTTCGGGTCTAAGAGTCGCTTTCTCTTCCTTATGAGTTAATGCCTTCTGCAATTCTGCAATCGTATCTCGGAGTTCGATAGCTTTCTCAAATTCAAGCTTCTCAGCTGCTTCACGCATCTTAGCTTCCAACTCGATAATTTGACGTTTAATGTCTGATTTAGCTAGATGCTTGGCGCCTTTAATCGTGCTCTCTTTTATAGTAACAGATTTGATAATTGTTGTCGGTGTGATCCCGTGTTTTTCGTTATAGCGTTTTTGGAAGTTACGGCGATAATAAGTGATTTCAATGGCACGTTTGATAGACTGGGTTTGGTTGTCAGCGTATAGGAATACTTTACCATTGACGTTTCGAGCCGCTCTACCAATGGTCTGAATTAAGCTGCGTTCGTCACGCAGAAAGCCTTCCTTGTCAGCATCAAGTATGAATATAGAAGCGACTTCAGGGATGTCTAACCCTTCCCGTAGAAGGTTTATGCCAACAAGTATGTCAAATTCACCTACACGAAGCTGCCGAATAAGTTCAATACGGTCTAGACTCTCAATTTCACTATGCATATAACGCACTCTAAAACCCTCTTTGACTAGATAATCCGCCAAGTCTTCTGCCATACGCTTTGTCAAGGTTGTTATTAATACACGGTCGCCGCGATCAATGGTCTTTTTCGCTTCTTTCATTAAATGCCGCATTTGCCCCTCGATTGGATGCATCTCAACCTCAGGGTCAAGAAGACCGGTCGGTCTAGTGATTAATTCAACAGGGACGCCACTTTTTCCTAACTCGTATTCTGCAGGTGTAGCTGAAACAAAAAGCACCCTACCCATCTTCTCCTCAAATTCTTCAAACTGCAAGGGTCTGTTGTCGAGTGCGCTGGGTAAACGGAAACCAAAATCCACAAGATTTTTCTTGCGACTATAATCACCATTATACATACCTCGTGCTTGCGGGATAGTTTGATGACTTTCATCAATTATTAATAAGTAATCTTTGGGGAAGTAATCGATTAATGTAAAGGGTGGTACGCCTGGTTTTCTGCCGTCAAAGTGGCGACTGTAATTTTCCATTCCAGAACAAAAGCCGACTTCTCTAATCATTTCAAGGTCATAGTTTGTTCGTTGTTTTAGACGTTGGGCTTCAAGCGGCGGCAACTCAGGTAATCGTCGGTCAAGTTCTTGTTGAATAGCCTCCAACGCTTGGGCATGCTTTTCTTCTGGCACAACATACTGCCTTGCAGGATAGAGCGTCATGCGATCCACAGTGTTTTTAACGTTGCCTGTTATGGCGTGGACCTCTTTGATTTTACCTATTGTGTTACCAGTCAATTCTACCCTAAGGATGTCATTCTCGTAAGAGGGCACAATATCAATAGTGTCGCCCCTGACGCGAAATCTACCCGGCTCAAGCACCATGTCGTTACGTTCATATTGCATGTCTACCAGTTGGCGGATAAGCTGCTGTCGATTCATATTTGCACCAACTTCTAGTTTTTGAGCCATGGTTCGAAAATCATCGGGGTTACCTAAAGAGTAAATGCAGCTAATCGAAGCAACAATTATGGTATCGTTTCGGCTGACTATACTTGAAACAGCGTGCATACGCATTTTTTCGATTTCATCGTTAACAGATGAGTCTTTCTCGATGTACATGTCCTGAGCTGGTAAATAGGATTCAGGTTGGTAGTAATCATAGAAAGATATGAAGAATTCAACTCGATTATGTGGAAAGAGCTCTTTTAATTCACCATAGAGTTGTGCAGCCAAGGTTTTATTATGTGCTAAAATTAAAGTCGGTTTTTGCAGTCGGTTGATAACGTTAGCCATGACAAATGTTTTGCCGCTACCTGTAATACCCAGAAGTGTCTGTTTGTCTTTTGATTTAAAATTTTGAATTAGTTTCTCGAGGGCTTCTTCTTGACCAGGCGAGATTTTATATGGTGGAACAAGTTCGAACTGCAAACCTAACTACTTCCTGATAAACAACAAAATGACCCAAGCAACTAAATTAATAAATTTTTGCACTCAATAACGCAAAATAAGGGTTTGACGGTGACGAGCAGAAACCACAACCTCCGTAGTCTATATTGTTGCGATTATTATATTGACTAATCCTTCTGGGATGAAGAAATCAAACGTTTCTTTTTCTTTGCCTTAACCTTGTAGAATTGCAAACGTTTCCATACAAACATAGCCACAGTAAACACAAACAACCCATTAAAAATAACCAGTATAGCTACGTTTTGAAAATCAGAGCCAGACAAAACAGCATGCACGACACCGAAAAATAACGCTACATACATCAACGCATGGAAATAACGCCAATAATTCACCATTTGCCGTCGAAGAAACACAGCAACAAGTGCGATGTATATTATGATTAGTGCTTGTCGCCCGCCGAAGAAAAGGAACAGGTATAGCGAATTTAGGTTTGGAACAAAAACTGCTGGATTGAGGAATTGAATAGCCAACACTATAGGGTGCAGTGTTATTAGCACTAAACCGGCTGCTGCAAAGTAATGGTGGATGCGCATGAAGGGTTTTTTAAAGAACAGGGTTACTTCTTTTAGAAAACCTGATAAAATCGTTGCTATACTAAGTGCTATAAAGCCGTTTAGGGCAAAAAGCCTTACAGCCAAGTTGTAAGGATTACTGGCGTCTATCGAGTAGGCTAATGCGGAGATAGCTAACCCAAACGCTATAACCGCTACAAAAAAAGCGATATCCCTCTTAAAAACCATACTAGAAAAGTTAAAACTATACAATAAAAACTTTTAATCTATCCTTAAATCGGGGTTATCAGCGTTTTTTAAGCATAAGCAGTATACTACCAATTACAACTGCTGTCACAATAACTGATAGAACTAACCATAACGGAAACTCGTCTTTAGAAGCTACTTGTGTTGTAGTTGGGGTTGTAGTTGGGGTTATTAAAGTAGTAGTTGGAGTCATTGTATTTGTTGGGTTAGGCGTTGATGTTGAAGTAGTTGTGGGGTTTAGTGTTAGAATCATAGACTGAGTCGGTTTATACTCAGTTGAGATGGGTGAATCATCATCGGAGATTTCTAAGCGAACATTATCTATTTTAACTTCTTGAGATCCAACACAATCACTCCACCATGCTTCACCCAACCCAGACATTAAGCTAAATTCATGTGTCCTGTCTGTGAATTGACGTTGAGAAGCACTAATGACCACCAAGTTATCAACGGCTAAACTTACTAACCCAGCAGAATTATCAATAGTCAAAACTATATGGTACCATGTATCGTTAACAGGGACAGGTCCTTTTGTTTGGAAAATATAGGTGTAGGTTGTATTTCCTCCAATCCAAAGCGACCAGACACTAGAGCCATCGATACCTACGCCAACATTACCTAGGTTGCCACCTAAGTCAGCTGAATCACAGATGTAGAAGAAAAAGATCGCTCCGTTGCCCTGTGGACACCCGTATGGAACCTTGGAGACTAAGATGTCCTGCGAGGCAGTGA
>JAAZFA010000118.1 GCA_012511995.1 Thermoproteota archaeon
AAAAAAGAATTCTAATACACTTATTTGTTGCATTAGACAAAAAATCGATTGTTTTCCATGATCATAGGCGATTAAGCAATGTCTAATAAAATCGGTGTCTTTTGTCCAACTTTAAATGTCTATGGCGGAGGCGAATTTGTCGCAATCGCAATAGCAAATACCTTGGCCCAGAACAACCGAGACGTAATTCTTTTTTCAAGTGACAAAATCAACCCAAATAACATCAAAAAATATTTCGGTGAAACCCTTCACCCAAACATTCTCCACATACAACAACCCGCCTATTTTACTCCACGGGGTATGATTGATTTTTATCAAACAATAATTTATTCGTATATAGCAAAAAGAAAATGTCACCACTTTGTTGATGCTTTCACCAATTGCGTTTATCCATGGTCACAAATCAGTTACATACATTTTCCATACCTAAACAGACACACTTTCAAACCAACTTTTCCATACCTAAACTATCCTCGCTTCAACCAAGCAGGTATACTCCCACACGTAATTTTAGAAAAGAAGTTGATTGATTATAGTAAACGGCTTATTTTAGTTAACAGTTATTACACAGCCAAAGAAATCTCTGTTTTTTCACAAAAACCAGTCCATGTACTCTACCCACCGTTTGCATCTGCGCTCTCTGAAATTGGAAAAACAACTTCTAAAAGCCTTAGAGAAAATCTTGTAGTTACGACTTCCCGATTAGATAGTAATAAACTATTAGAGCGCATTCCACTAATCGCTAGCCAGACGACTGACAACATTCACTATGCGATCATCGGGCGTTTGTACAACCCATCGATGCTTGATTATCTTCAAACAAAAGCAAAAAAACTTGGTGTGTCAAACCGGATAAAATTTTATCCAAATGCTTCAGTAACACAAAAAATTGATTTACTAAAAAGGGCAAAAATATATTTACACACAATGATTGGAGAACATTTTGGTATTTCTATCGTTGAAGCAATGGCTTTGGGATGTCTCCCAATAGTACATGACTCTGGCGGCATGAGGGAATTTGTCCCTGAACAGTACCGGTATCAAACAATTACGGAAGCTGCAGAAAAAATCAATCAACAAATCATCGATTGGTCTCCTGATAAGTCGGAGGATGTCAAAATGGTTGCTGGTCAGTTTTCCATAAAAAATTTCTCTAATCGTTTTATGGAGTTATACTCAAGATATCAAGATTAACTCACTGAGGAAAAAATCGTTTTGCATGTTTGTCACGTTTGGGAAAGGTTTTGGCCTATCGAAATCGGTGGCTTAGAGCGCTATATTCTATGGTTAACTAATTACCTGGGAAAAAAAGAAGACATTGAATTCTCACTCATTACCGGTCGCACTAAATTTCTGTTGATAACTAAAAATATAAAAAAATATGAAGATACAGGTTTTCTTAAAGTCTACAGATTAGGTCCTAACCCAGTTGATATACTGAAAGGTGTTTGTATACACACAATAGGTGGTACCCCAAGAATAATCGATAGGATACGATTTACCACACTGTGTCAAGAGGCTGCAAACTTGAATGTTGCCAAATCAGCGGATGTTTTTCACATACATGGGATTTGGCAAGACCTCGAATACGTTAAGCTTGGTATCTATCTTAGTAGAAAATATCAAAAACCTCTTGTTGTCACATTACATGGTGGGTATGTTGGAAACCCCCAATATGGTGGTATGCCCCTTAAATGGCAAGCGATCAGACGAATATTAGAAATTGATGCTACGGCTATTACGACTTACTCTCAAGAGGTTCTAAATACACTTCGACGTATGGGATTGGGTAAAAAAAGCTATTTAATTACAAACTTTTTAGACAAACTATATTATAAAAATCTGAAAACAACAACCTCTCATGAAACTACTGTGATATATGTTGGCAGACTTGAACCAGTCCAAAAACCCGATTTGATACTTAGAGCATTTAAGAAAGTAACCACGAAATTACCTAATGCAAAGTTAATAATAGTCGGATACGGACGAATGTACGATCCCCTAAAGCAGTTAGTAAAAGAATTGGGTATTGAGAACTCTGTCTGTATGGCCGGTAAACAGACTGACGTTAGAAGCTACCTCTGGAAAAGTGATATTTTTGTCGCCAACAACTTTGGTTATATTGCAACTCTAGAAGCTTGGGCAGCTGGATTAGCTGTTGTTGTCCCTAATTTTGGGGTGCTTAAAGAAATAGTCAACCACGGAGAAAATGGCTTACTCTTTGATCCCAATAACGAAGACGACTTAGCCGAGAAACTGGTAGATGCAATAGAGAAAATTGAGCTCCGTCAAAGAATCGCCTGCAACGGTGCCTATACAGTGCAAGATTATGATATTCGTACTGTGGCCCCAAAAATGTTAGAGCTCTATCGTTCTATAAGTAAAAATTGAAGCTGGCAAGCAGTATGAGTAGCAATCAAAACTATCTTTCTCAGCATTTTCTAGGCATAGTGATAGTTCTACAAGTTATTCTGTACTTAACGCTGTTTTTGAATTATCCACTTGCAAGAGCCATTATAGGCATTGGATACCTAACGTTTATTCCAGGTTACATATTAGTCAGGCTTTTAAAACTCGATAGCCTCAATATGATTGAATCTGTCCTTTACTCAGTTGGTTTTAGCGTTGTTTTTTTGATGTTTTCAGGTTTAATTTTTAACCAATTCGGTTATCTCTTGAACTTAAGTTTTCCTCTTTCGACCATGCCGCTTTCGTTATTCATTAACACTCTGATAATAATCGGTGCCGGTTTTGTCCAATTACAACAGAAAAGAAAAAGACCCATAATCCAAGCACCGGGTCTTAAATTTAGCCGGTCAACGTTGCTTTTAGTGTTAATTCCGGTTCTTAGTATAATCGGAGCTTATTACCTAAACAGCACTGGTAACAACATTATTTTACTTATCACTATAATTTCCATAGCTGTTCTGTTTGCTGTAGGTGTATTTTACGGTAAGTCTACCAAATTTTATGCGTTTGCCATACTCATGATTGCCATCGCATTATTGATGCATGTCTCGTTAGTCTCTAACTATATACTTCCTTATGGCGGCGACTCACCCGTTGAGCTTTTTGTATTTCAAAACACCGCCCAAGCTGGACACTGGAACGCAACTTTTTCTATTCCCTCGGACGAAGCCTACGGCAGATACAACGCAATGCTAAGCATCACCGTTTTGCCAACGGTTTATTCGAGTATGCTTGGCATTGACGGAACATGGGTTTATAAAATCATATACCCACTTATCTTCGCCTTGGTCCCTGTAGGATTGTATCAACTCTGGCAACCCTACATTAATAAAAAACTTGCTTTTATTGCCGCTTTTCTCTTTATGGCTCAATCAACCTTTTTTACAGAAATGCTTGCACTCAACCGCCAAATGATTGGTGAACTTTTTTTCGTTTTGCTCCTATTAACTTTGCTAAACAAAAATGTTAAGCATGAAGGTAAATTTGTTGCATTTGCCATTTTTAGTTTTGGCTTAATATTCTCTCATTATGCCCTCGCAGAAATTTTCTTGTTTTTAATATTTGCTGCTTGGATAACTGCGGCTATTTATCTTAAGCGACCCAGCTTTAATCTCCAGTTGAGCATGATCGCATTCTTTTTTGTAGCAATGTTTCTTTGGTACATTTATTCGTCAGGAGCCGTTGTTTTTGATTCTTTTATATCTTTCACTGGTTACATAAGTGCTCAATTAGGTGAATTTTTTAATCCGGCTTCTCGAGGAATAACAGTATTATCCGGGTTAGGTTTAGCTGAGTCTCCTTCATTTCTTAACGCAATCAGCCGAGGGGTTGCTTATTTAACGCAAATATTTATCGTTTTAGGCGTTATTGGATTATTTAGGAAAAAGATTCCTTTTCGGTTTTCACGAGATTACGCTATTTTTAGTATGTTAACAGTTGTTTTACTTATACTGTTACTGTTGGTTCCTGGATTAGCTAATGCGTTGTCGATGACACGGTTTTACCACATTTTACTAATGATATTGGCGCCCTTTTGTGCCATTGGTATCTGGATGGTTGCTGGATATATTTCTAAACGAAACACGGAATTAACTTGTTTAGTGCTTGCAGTCATGGTGGTTACACCTTATTTCCTTTTTCAAACAAACTTTGTTTATGAAGTTGCTGGAACAGAAAGTTGGTCTGTTCCGCTTAGTGGTTACCGTATGAATCCAACGCTGCTCTATGGGTCTTTAGGCTTCATTGAATCATATAGTGTACATGGTGCAAAATGGATTTCATCTTATGTGCCCTACGAGTATAACCTTGTAGGCGACAATGCTTTATACACGGCTTTGCCTGCCTATGGGCTTATTTATCGGGGCTACATAAAAGAGTTGACCCCAACGGTTCCGCTTGTTTCAGGCGAATTTGTGTACCTAAGCTACATAAGCATCAACTTTGAGCCTCAAACTTCAAACGGAACGATTCCAAGATTAGTTAATCAAACCAGTGTTGTTTACTCTAATGGCGCTACCGAAGTTCGCTATGTACCCTAAGTTCTAAACGTCAAAACAGTAACAATTGGTCTTGTATATGGTGCCCAACCATACATTTTCCCAGTATCACTCTGTAACAGTGGTTATTCCTACTTACAAACGGGCAGGCATTCTCTCATACTTACTTGCCGCCTTCGAACAGCAAACATACCGCAATTTTGACTTAGTAGTCGTAGTGAAACCTTCAGGTGATGAAACAGAAGATCTGCTAAGAAAAGGTTCAGAAAAAATGAAAATAACAACTGTTCGCCAAACATCTGGTTTCATTGTTGATGCCTATTTTTTGGGAGTAAAATATTCCACAGGCGATATAGTTGCTTTTCTTGATGATG
>JAAZFA010000119.1 GCA_012511995.1 Thermoproteota archaeon
ATCCGGATTTATTGGGTTTAAAGGGTCCGTAGGCGGGCCGATAAGTCAGTGGTGAAATCTCGCAGCTTAACTGTGAAACTGCCATTGATACTGTTGGTCTTGAGTAAATTTGAAGTGGCTGGAATAAGTAGTGTAGCGGTGAAATGCATAGATATTACTTAGAACACCAATTGCGAAGGCAGGTCACTAAGATTTAACTGACGCTGATGGACGAAAGCGTGGGGAGCGAACAGGATTAGATACCCTGGTAGTCCACGCTGTAAACGATGATAACTTGTTGTTGGGCACATAGTGCTCAGTGGCTAAGCGAAAGCGATAAGTTATCCACCTGGGGAGTACGATCGCAAGGTTGAAACTCAAAGGAATTGACGGGGGCCCGCACAAGCGGAGGAGCATGTGGTTTAATTCGATGATACGCGAGGAACCTTACCCGGGCTCGAACGTATGATGAATAATGTGGAAACATGTTAGGCGTAAGACAACATACGAGGTGCTGCATGGTTGGCGTCAGCTCGTGCCGTGAGGTGTCAGGGTAAGTCCTATAACGAGCGCAACCCCTACTTTCAGTTGCCAGCACGTAATGGTGGGGACTCTGGAGGAACTGCCTACGCAAGTAGAGAGGAAGGTGGGGATGACGTCAAGTCATCATGGCCCTTATGTCCAGGGCTACACACGTGATACAATGGTCGGTACAGTGGGCGAAGCCGCAAGGTGGAGGAAATCCCCAAAACCGATCTCAGTCCGGATTGTAGTCTGCAACTCGACTACATGAAGCTGGAATCGCTAGTAATCGCAGATCAGCACGCTGCGGTGAATACGTTCCCGGGCCTTGTACACACCGCCCGTCAAGCCATGGAAGCTGGGAACACCCGAAGTCAATAGTAATATTGCCTAAGGTAGGCTCAGTGACTGGGGCTAAGTCGTAACAAGGTAGCCGTACCGGAAGGTGCGGCTGGATCACCTCCTTTCTGGAGTAATCCAAAATGAATTATCTCGTTTTGCTTCTTGTTTTCAAAGAACGGACATCTTCGTTCTTTGTGAAACTTGTGTTTGAACTGGGCCTGTAGCTCAGCTTGGTTAGAGCGCACGCCTGATAAGCGTGAGGTCGGCTGTTCAAGTCAGCCCAGGCCCACGGTGCGGATGCAGAAGATAGAAAGCAGAATGCAGAAAACAGAATTTCTGATTTTTGACTTCTTATTTCTTGTTTCTGACTTCTGAAACCGGGCCTATAGCTCAACTGGGAGAGCGCCAGATTTGCATTCTGGAGGCTAGCGGTTCGAGCCCGCTTAGGTCCACAAAGTTAGTTCTTTGACAATTGAAGTGAGAAATTTATTTCTAATAGTAAAAAAGTTTTATCGAGTAAAAAAGAAGCGCGATAAAGTATAATAACAAAATCGAGAATCAGTAAGATACTAAGAGCATTTGGCGAATGCCTTGGCACAGAGAGGCGATGAAGGACGTGGCTACCTGCGATAATCTTCGGGGAGTTGGAAGCAAACTTTGATCCGGAGGTCTCCGAATGGGGTAACCCAATACGAGTAATGTCGTATTATTCTGTAAAGAAAGCGAACCTGGGGAAGTGAAACATCTCAGTACCCAGAGGAAAAGAAATCGAATGAGATTCCCTGAGTAGCGGCGAGCGAAATGGGAAAAGCCCAAACCTGGTAGCATGCTACCAGGGGTTGTAGGACTTCAATATGTATTTATAATTAATAATAGAATGGTTTGGAAAAATCAGCCATAGAAGGTGATAGCCCTGTAAATAAAATTAATTGTAAAACTAGGAGTATCCTGAGTACCGCGGAGCAAGTGGAATTCTGCGGGAATCTGCCCAGACCACTGGGTAAGGCTAAATACTCCTCTGTGACCGATAGTGAACCAGTACCGTGAGGGAAAGGTGAAAAGAACCCTTAAGAAGGGAGTGAAAAGAATCTGAAACCAAATGCTTACAAACGGTGGGAGCAAACTAGCAATTTTTTGCTAGGGAGTGACCTCGTGCCTTTTGCTTAATGAGCCAACGAGTTGCTCGTTACATGCAAGGGTAAGACTTTAAGAGTCGCACCCGCAGCGAAAGCGAGTCTGAATAGGGCGAATAGTATGTAGCGGCAGACGCGAAACCATGTGATCTATCCATGAGCAGGATGAAGCGTAGGTAACACTACGTGGAGGTCCGAACCACTATAGGTTGAAAACTGTTTGGATGACTTGTGGATAGGGGTGAAAGGCCAATCAAACTTGGTGATAGCTCGTACTCCCCGAAATGTTTTTTGGAACAGCCTTGCATTAGTATACCGGAGGTAGGGCTCTGATAGGGCTAGGGCCATTACAGTGGTACCGACCCCTGATAAACTACAAATTCCGGATATATGATGTGCAGGAGTGAGGCGGCGAGGGATAAGCTTCGTTGCCGAGAGGAAAAGAATCCAGACCTACAACTAAGGTCCCCAAATAAATGCTAACAGAGAAAGGATGTTGTGCTGCCCAGACAGCCAGGATGTTGGCTTAGAAGCAGCCACTCATTTAAAGAGTGCGTAATAGCTCACTGGTCGAGCGGCACAGCGCCGACAATAATCGGGACTAAGCATTTTACCGAAGTTTAGGACTTGTAGCGATACAAGTGGTAGGGGAGCATTCTATTGACAGTGAAGGTTTTATGTGAGTAAGGCTGGAGTTAATAGAAGAGCATATGTTGGCATAAGTAACGATAATTCTGGTGAGAATCCAGAACGCCGAAAACCTAAGGTTTCCTTGAGCTCTGTTCGTCATCTCAGGGTTAGTCGGCCCCTAAGGCGAGACCGAAAGGTGTAGTCGATGGGAATCAGGCATTTTTTAATATTCCTGAACCACCAACAGCGTTAAACACAGGGACGCAGGAGCCAAGCTATAAAGAGTTAATGGTTATCTCTTTATAGTGTAGCACACTGCCAAGAAAAGCTGTGTGTATTGCTTAGGTGACCGTACCGTAAACCGACACAGGTGGGTGGGTTGAATATACTAAGGCGCGCGAGTGAGTCGCGGTTAAGGAACTCGGCAAATTGACCCCGTAACTTCGGGAGAAGGGGTGCCTCAGAAATGAGGCCGCAGTGAATAGGCCTGGACGACTGTTTAACAAAAACACATCTCTCTGCTAACTCGTAAAGAGGACGTATAGGGAGTGACACCTGCCCGGTGCTGGAAGGTTAAAAGGAGAGGTTAGCAGCAATGCGAAGCTTTGAATTGAAGCCCCAGTAAACGGCGGCCGTAACTATAACGGTAGTTCTTCGCTACACTATAATTTATATAGAGTTTAAAGAAGGGCCGTTAAAAAATCTGGCTAAATGCTGGAACAACTCAGTATTTCATAATACTTAGAAGGTGACAATTTATGAATGGAGACAATCAGCAGGAAAGAATTCTAACATCAGAATACCTTGCCGGCTTTATTGATGGTGAAGCCTGTTTTTCAGTATCAATACATCCTAATCCAAATGCTAAATTTGGTTGGATTATTGACCCTGATTTTACAATCAATCAACATAAAAGAAGCCGTGGATTTCTTGAAAGTATCAAGAAATCCCTTGGATGTGGTAAGATATACGAAAAAAGTTCAAACAAATCAAATGTTCTTACTTTTACAGTATATTCAAGAAGGACAATATTTGAAAAGATATTGCCTTTTATTGACAAACATCCTTTGCATTCAAGTAAGCGATATGATTATCAAATTTTTAGAGAAATAATCATTAGAATGCAGAATAAAGAGCATTCAACAATCGAAGGATTTCATAGAATTGCTAAATTAGCATTTAAAATGAATCCAGAAGGAAAACAAAGAGCTTACACGCTGAATGAAGTGTTAAAATTATCCTCAGAGACTACACGCCAGACTACCAAAGCAAGACGGTAGAAGATATAGTCCGAACTCAATAGCGATATTGAGAGTTGAGCAGAAATGACTCAACCAAACTAAAATTATTTATTTAGTTTGTAACAAATGCCTAAGGTAGCGAAATTCCTTGTCGGGTAAGTTCCGACCTGCACGAATGGTGTAACGATCTGGGCACTGTCTCAACCGCGAACTCGGTGAACTTGTGGTACCGGTGAA
>JAAZFA010000120.1 GCA_012511995.1 Thermoproteota archaeon
CCTTGACTAAACGAATAATTATGATTTTTAAGGTTGGATACTTCCTCCCTGAGTGCATCTATAATGAATTGGGGAGGGAATAAATCTGGATCGCCAATACTTAAGGAAATTAAATCTAAACCTTGCAACCTCTTTTCTATCTGTATTTTTTCCATTTCGGCAAACAAATAGGGGGGTAACCGTTTAATTCGCTCTGCAAATTCGAATTTCAAATTATTTGTATCTCCTTGAATAATGTTCCTTCAAATACTTTCTCAGTTTCGCCGCTTAGAAATATTGTCTCATTGACTTCGATACAAAGTTCTCCACCAAGTAAGTGGGCGGTAACTTTGTTATTGACTTTGCCTAACCTGTTAGCAGCAGCAACGGCTGCGCACGTACCAGTGCCGCAGGCAAGGGTTTCGCCACAACCACGTTCCCAAACACGTACATGCATTTCATTTCGATTGATAACTTGGGAAAATACCACATTAGTTCTTTTTGGAAAAAATTTATCATATTCAATGATTGCCCCTATATTAACTACTGGGAATTCGCTTACATTGTCGGTAAATATAACACAATGTGGATTACCCATACTTAGGCAGGTTATTTTGTAGGGTTCACCTTCAACCAGCAGGGTTTCATTTATCGCCTCTCCTTCACCAACCATTGGAAGTGCCGAACGGCTCCAACTGGGCGCCCCCATATCAGCACGCACAGAAGTGACTTCTTTGCCCTGGAGGGTTAGCCATACTTGCTTTATACCAGCTAAAGTTTCTATTGAAAATGTTGTTTTATTGACTATTCCATTTTCATAACAATATTTGCTAAAACATCGAATTCCATTTCCACACATTTCTGCTTCGCTGCCATCTGAGTTAAAAATTCGCATTCTTATATCAGCTACCTTGGAGGGAAAAACTAGCAGTAATCCATCAGCACCAATGGAGAAACGTCTCTCGCATAACTCTGCTGCTACATGCTTAATCCGTTTTTCAGGTATCACTTGGGCTCGGTTATCTATGACAATATAGTCATTGCCAAGCCCATGCATTTTCCAGAATCGCATTTAAAAGTCACTCTGTATCCGTTGAGCAGCAATCAAGTCTTTTAGCTGTTCCCTTTCTCTGACAACCACAGGTTTACCGCCCATAATCATAATTTCTGATGCCCGTGGACGCGAGTTATACTGTGAACTCATACTAAAGCCATATGCACCTGCATTAAGGATTGCTAATAAGTCACCCTCTTGAATTTCTGGCAACTGCCGATCCCTTGCCAGTAAGTCGCCTGATTCACAAATTGGACCAGCAATATTATAGGTTTCCTTGTTGGTTTCATTGAGTTTGTTTGCAACAAGAATGTGATGGTAGCTATCATACATGGTTGGGCGAATTAGCGTATTAAATCCTGCGTCTACACCGACATACTTGTGAACGGGAGTAACCTTTACGGTATTCACCGAGGTCAACAAGATAGTTGAATCGCATACAAGATACCTACCAGGTTCCATGAAAAGAAAAGGCTTACCTAACCCATATTCTTTGACTTTATTCTTGAATAAGGTGACGACTCTTTTGGAAAAAGCAGTTAAGTCAAGTTCTTTGTCTTCAGGTTTGTAAGGTATCCCTAAGCCACCACCTATGTCGATGAACTCAAAGTCGATGCCGACTTCTTTATGGACGCGCTTGGCTATATCTAGTAGTTTCGCCACTGCCAGAAAATATGGCTCAGTGTCCAGAATGCCTGAGCCAATGTGCATATGAATACCGAAACGTCCAACACGTGCTCGTTGGGCAATAGCGTAGGCTTGGATGACTTCTTCTTCCCAAAGACCAAATTTAGATTCGGCACCTGCAGTTATGCAGTGACTATGGTGCCCAGCGCCTACTTCGGGATTGACACGAACTGAAAGGATTTGAGGGACAGATATCTTTAGTAAACGATCTAGTTCTGATTGTGAATCAATGTTTATAGTAATGTTGGCGTCTAGTAACATTTTTAACTCATCGTTTCGCACACTTGTGCCAGTGTACATAATACGATCTGGTGTGAATCCTGCACTTAATGCCAGAAAAACTTCACCTGGGCTAACTGTGTCGATATATGCACCTTGTGAGTGCAAAATTCGAAGAACATTTAGGTTCGTGTTAGCCTTTGCAGCGTAGTAAAGGCGAACATACTTGTAGTTGTTTACTAATGCCTCATAAAGCCTATTATAGTTGTCACGGATACGTTTCTCACTCATCAAATACAGTGGAGTATCATATTTTTCAGCGAGTTCCTTAACTGAAAACCCATCGAAGTATAGACTTCCTTTTCTTTCTTCTAGTGGTTCACGTAGTTTCTTCCTTGCCATTATCCTCACCAATGAAAGGGTTCGTTATGCCAAGCCTTTTGCTACATAGAGCTCAGCACTGAGAATACCGCCACCTGCAGCTCCTCGGATAGTGTTGTGACTGAGGCACATATACTTTAACGTCATTATGGGATCTTTACGAAGTCTTCCTACGACCACAGCTTGACCACACGCTGCATCTTTATCGTATCTAGGTTGAGGTCGGTTTTCTTCATGTCTAATGATTATTGGCTGTACTGGAGCTGAGGGTAATTTTAGTTTCTGTGGCGCACCCTTGAAATTTGTAAACGCTTCCTCAACTTCCTCTAATGAGGGTTCATTGTCTAGTTTAACAAATACTGATTCGAGGTGTCCGTCCTTCACATTTACTCGATTACAACTGGCACTCAGTTTGAAATTTGCGTTTTTTATCGAAGTACCGTCTAAACTGCCCAATATTTTTAGCGCTTCGGTTTCCATTTTATCTTCTTCACCAGAAATGAAGGGAATGACGTTATCGACGATATCTAATGAAGCAACTCCAGGGTAACCAGCACCGCTAAGGGCTTGCATTGTAGTGACCATAACCTGACTGATACCAAACTGCATGAGTGGTGCTAAAGTTATGGCTAAACCTATGGTGCTACAGTTGGGGTCGGTCGTGATAAAACCTTTCCAGCCACGTTGCTTCTGTTGTACCTTAATTAGTTCAGTGTGGTCTGGGTTAATTTCAGGGATGATTAGTGGTACATCAGGGTCCATGCGGTGTGCACTTGCTTTACTGAAGACGGGATATTGTGCGCCGAATTCAGCTTCAGTTGTACCAGCCAAGCCTCCTGGAAGCGACGAGAAGACTAAATCAACTTTACCTGCTTTTTCCACTGATGTAACGTCCGTGTTTACAACGGACATTTCAGCTATTTCTTTGGGTATCTCGGTTGTCATTAACCAGTTGGCTGCGTCTTTAAATTTTTTTCCTGCATTTCGTTCAGAGGCAGCTATCACTTCTATTTCAAACCAGGGATGTCCTTGTAAGAGTTGTATATACCGCTGACCAACTGCGCCTGTTGCACCTAATATGGCTACTTTCCGCTTATTCGGCATTTTTTGTCCTCCTTATCTCTTTCTATTACTATCTTGATAAAAAGTTAATGGTGAAGTATTGGTTGAGTTAGTCCTAATACGTCAATCATACTATAAACTTTAGGCTCTGTTCGTTTACTTAGCCATTCGGCAGCTATAACTGCACCTTGGGCAAAAACATCCCTTGTGAATGCTATGTGTTCAATTTTTAGCATCTCATTTGGTCCTGCAACGATTAAATCATGAACCCCAACAATGCCACCGGCACGTGAAGATGTGATCTCTAAATCTTCAGGATGGCGGAGGCTAATCCCTTCCCTACAACTCACCGTCTTGGTATATCCCCTTATTTGAGCAACTATTTCTCCGAGTTTCTTGGCTGTTCCACTTGGGGCGTCTCCTTTGCCTGAATGATGGATCTCATTTATACTGAAGTCATAACCCGCTGGAAATGCTTCAAGCTGTTCAGCTATTTTGAAGAGTATATTTATACCAATACTGTAATTTGGTGAAAACACTGCGGGGGTTTTGCCATTCATCGCATTTATTACTTGTATGTTTTGTTCTGGAGTAAACCCAGTGGTACCTAAGACTATTCGTTTATGCAGCTTGGCTACTATGGGCACGTTAATCAAGTCAGCCTCGGGTGTAGTAAAAGAAATGAAGACATCAGCATCTGCTACTGCTTCTTGTATGTTATCTGAACATAGAATCTTTGTCTGTGAACCACAAATACCTAGTTCATTCATACTCTTTCCAAGGTTTATGCATTTTGGTGCTTCTATCGCACCACTGATTTGATGCCCTCTAAGGGTAGCCTCGTGAATAATAGCTTGACCCATCCTACCGGAAGCACCTGAAATACAGAACTTAAGCGTAATAGTGACCCTCCAAATACTTCTCGTTGTATAAACGGTCAGATAGCTTGACGTCGAACTGTTGTTCTATAGGTCTTAAGATTTGTGGGTTGGTTTCCCATATTTTTCGTGCAGTAACTAACACGATATCTACGCCGTTGCGAGTCATCTTTCCCAGTGGTTGCCTGCATGGTCCAGATGGCATTCCTAGTATGTTCATGAGAGTTTTGATGGCCAATGGATTACGTGCCTTACATACTACTGGTCCGTATGGAGTCTGTTCTGTGGTTTTTACGGTAACTATGTTTAAGAGCGGTTGAAGTGCATGTTGAATAACAGCGGCTGCCCTATTATTACCATCAAGAATATAATGGCTCATATCAACAATCGCGCGTGGTACAATGTTAGATATTACTGAAATGACACCACTGGCTTGGATATCAGATGAAGTCATAATAGTATAAGTTTTGTCATCGTCACCTGAGAGTATGTCGAAATCTTCTCCGCATAGTTTACGGGTTAGCTCCATATTCTTGAGGTCACCCGTTGCCTCTTTAACGCAGCATACGTTTGGGTATTGCTGGTGGAGTATAGCGATGTCTTGTGGGAGAAGCTGGCAGCCGGTTCTACCGGGAATGATGTACGGGATAATTTGCATCTCGGGAAACTTGCATGCAATAGGTTCGATGTATTCACGCCTGATTTCCAATGAACTGGGACCATTATAATATGGATCTACGAGTAAAACAGCGGTAATCCCTGCACTCTTGGCATGTTCTGTGCCTTCTATGGCTTCCGCAGTAGAGTTACTCCCAGTACCAGCTAATGTTCGACATCTTTCACTTGAGAATTCGTGTACTTTCTCAATCACTTTGCTGTGGTCATTCCAGCTCAATGTGGGGCTTTCACCGGTTGTACCGACGGCTAGTATTCCTTTGACCTCAGACTCTATTTGGAAATCTACAAGTTGTTGTAGTCCTTCATAGTCGACTTGCTGGTTATTTTTCATTGGGGTTATTAACGCAGTATAACAACCGCTGAACGTTGTCAATTTGTATTCCTCTTTAAGGGATAACCATAAGAATAAGAGAATATATAAATGTTGCATTTTTACAGCTTTTAAGTACGAAAAACGTACTTTTAATTAAAGAAATTAAGTAGTATTTACTAAAACAAATGCTTTCCGCAACATGGATCGTACGGTGAAAGAAAATAAGCTGTAAAAAGTCCATCATAACCTTCGTAAAGTTTACGCAGATAAGCTAAGGCATCAGCTACTGATTCAGCTGAAGGAATAACTTGTCTAAAATTGTCTTGTCGAATCACTTCGGAAAGCCTGCCTGTCTGGGTACCCGTAATTCTCATTGTTAATCGCTGGGGACCACAAACAAACAACGCAACTTGACCATTTTTAGGAAGGCCTTTCCTTATGTCGATTGTTTTTTTACCTTGTAGCAACCATTCTAAGACTTCGCGCTTGGCTAGGAATGACGGCAATATCATTAACCGAAGAAGTTGTGGATTTACAGGAACTTAAGCTTTAAGTTAGAAAACAAATAGACAAAAAATGAAAATATTGGAAAGAAGGCTTTCGGTTTACCCTCGGCCTTTTTCTTCTTTACCGAAGTACTGAGTCCATTTCAGCTTGCGTGCATCGCGTTTAAATTCTAAACTGCTTTTCTTGCATTTGCTTGAATCAAACCATAGTATAGAACCGTCATTCTTAACATACATCATGCCTGTGCCAGCTGGGAAATCAGCACCACAGAATGAACATTTTCTCGGTTTTGGCATGAGAGATTCTCCATATTAGGTTATCTTGTGATTTTCTTCGCTTCGCGCTCAGTTTCTCGCAGCATCAGGATATCTTGAACTCTGACGGGCCCTTTAACATTGCGTGTAATGATTCTGCCTTTATCTTTGCCTTCCATGATACGGACACGGACCTGTGTAATTTCGCCTGTAACGCCAGTGCGACCTATAATTTGGATGACTTCAGCGGGAATTAACAGTTCAGATGCTGCTTCTTTGTTGCTCATTACTAAGCGCCTCGTTTAACCTGATCGATACGTGTAAAGATTTCTTTAATTAAGCCTGCAGCTTCTCCTTCTCTCATAATGCATGCAGCAGCACATGGAACGTCGATGCCAATTGATTTGCCAAGTTGTTCTTTACTTGGTACAAAAACGTATGGAATTTTGCGTTCATCGCATAGCAATGGTAAGTGTGCGATGACTTCCGGGGGATCAACATCTTCAGCGATGACAACAAGTTTTGCTTGACTACGTTCTACAGCTTTTGTGGCTTCGTTTGTTCCTTTCCTAATCGATCCTGATTTTGAAGCAATCGTTAGGGCTTCATAGGCTGCATCTACAAGTTCTTTAGGTACTTCATATTTTACATAGAATGGTTTAGACATTTCCTTAGCCTCACCCTTTTAAGGCACAGTCTTATCCACTGTTCCGTCTTAATAAGTTTTCGACTCTAAATTAGCGATGTTCTATCTATAAGATGCCTTACACTCTTACATTGTAATATAAGCATAGAGTGGAGAAGGTTTGAATAAAGCCTATAAACCAGTTAAAAACATAAATACTAAAGAAAAAGCTGCAAAGCCGAACGACCACTGACATCTACGCCTCTGCTAAAATAAACAGAAACAAACGCGAATGCTGGTGAAACTACTATCAAATCAAAGACAAAGAAGTCCTTAAAGAAAAACAAAGGTCACCCAAAAACCATACCAATCAACAAAACATTAAAAATAAAAACAACCAAACACCGAGAACACTATAAATAGGAACCCAAAAAACGCTGAATACCTCAAACACAAAAACTACATAAATCACAACCAAACCTACATCATCTACAAAACAAGCCTAAACCATCCAACATCAGCACCTAAAAATACACGGAAAACCAGGTGCTCCCAACAAGAAAATAACAACCTCAAGTGAACCGACTTCAAACTATGCAGTGATGATTATTGGGTGATAAACTACCTCAACAACCACTCAAAGTTCATCACCGAGCCAATCAATTGAAGTCCCACCAGTAAGAACACCATGTTACTACCAGACAAAGCAATTAGGCGACATGATGCACAAAAACAAATTCTTACTGATCAAAAAACCAGTTTAACCTACAAGAGGCAGGACTTCGACTTTTAGGTCTCACTGTGAAGTTAGACATTGAACACGTCACTTCTAACGTTCGCAAACCAAAGACTTATGACAAAATTGAGGTTCTCCATAAAGCCCACTAAATGGAGACTCGCCTATTCAAAGAACACTATAACTTTTCACTACTGTAATTATACTCGACCCCACGAGGAAATAGGCTGTTTAACGCCTGCTGAAATATACCTAAAACAGAAAGTAAGACTATTTTAGATAGAACAACTCCAAATTAATTATTATACTCTCACTTAATACACTATCCAGAAACCTTTAAATCCAGAGCTACGGTCTCATACATGTTTTCGAGAGGGGAAAAGCGTTTGCAAAGATTGGGCAAAATTTCAAATGTATCTCCTTCAGGAAACGCCATAGTTAAAGCTGAGAATCCTCCGAAAATCGGCTCCGAAGTTGTCGACGAAAATCTTAATGTTATCGGTAAAGTTTTTGACATAATCGGCCCAGTCTCCGCACCTTATGCAGTTATTAAACCAAGCGTTAGGGAACCCGCCAAACTGGTGAATAAACCAGTTTATCTGCTCCTCCCGAAAATAAAACGGAGCAGAAGAGACTATGAATAGGGATATAAAGTTACAGGTATCAATAGAAAACCAAATCGCATCTCCGACAGAACCCAAAGCTAGGGCATGTCCTGAATGCGAAAGCACCCGACTTATGCATGATTCAGAAGCCGCTGAAATTGTCTGTATGGACTGCGGTGTTGTTGTGCAACAGAAATTTGCTGACCGTGGACCAGAATGGAGAGCGTTCGATGATGAACAACGCTCTAAACGTACACGCGTAGGTGCACCTCTAACTTACACTATCCACGACAAAGGTCTCTCGACAACCATCGATTGGCATGATCGAGATGTTTATGGTAAAAGTCTTTCACCTGGTCAGAAAGCACAGGTATATCGTCTCCGTAAATGGCAGCGTCGCATAAGGGTTTCTGATGCAACAGAGCGTAACCTTGCGTTTGCACTCTCAGAAATAACAAAGATGTCTAACAATCTCAATCTACCAAAGAATATTCTAGAAACTGCTTCAGTTATTTATCGCAAAGCAGTAAAAGAACGCCTCATCCGGGGCAGATCAATCCAAGGTGTCACCTCAGCAGCACTTTATCTTGCGTGTAGACAATGCGGTTTACCTAGAACCCTGGATGAAGTCTCTCAGGCATCTACGGTTAACAAAAAAGAGGTGGGAAGAAGCTACCGATTCTTAATCCGTGAATTAAACTATTCCATTCCCCCACTACGCCCTAGCCAATACATTACAAAGTTTTCTAACCAATTGACGATGCAAGGTAAAGTAGAAGAAATCGCTCACAAAATCTTGGCGGCAGCTAAAGAACTCAAGCTTACCTCAGGTAGAGGGCCCACAGGTATAGCAGCTGCTGCAAGCTATATTGCTTCAGTCTTAACTGGTGAACGTAAGACACAACGTGAAATCGCTGAAATAGCACAAGTTACTGAGGTTACAATTAGAAACCGCTATAAAGAACTCGCGGAAAGATTGATGTTCCAGATAAGCATTTAATTCAATAATTTTCTCTTTTTATGATTTAGGTTTAATAA
>JAAZFA010000121.1 GCA_012511995.1 Thermoproteota archaeon
CATCTAGTAGAAAGTGAAAAATTACAAGAAAAGACGAATGAACTCAGCAAACACCTGTCTCAAATGGCACCTCTCGCCCTTTTACCTGTTAAAAAACATTTAAACCTAATTGCCCATGGTGATTTTAAAGAAGAGGAAATCATCGAGTTAGTTAAACAATCGGAAGCATCTGATGATATGAAAGAAGGTGTCACTGCGTGGGCTGAAAAACGAGAGCCGGAGTTTAGAGGGGTTTAAGTAGGTAGGGGTTGTTACCCATGAAATCATGGAACTTCTAAAAGCGCTTTACGAATCCCTATAATATATGGAGCCATTTTATCGATATTGAAAAGAGGGTTAAAAATGACCAATAAGCCACCTTATATACCATCCTCTGATCTCAAAACGATACTCCACTCTAAACGTGCCAATCTGTATTATCTTGAGCACTGTCGTGTGTTAGTTAATGGCGGTCGAGTTGAATACCTAACAGATCAGGGTAAAGAATCCCTTTATTGGAACATACCGATTGCCAACACCACATCAATTTTATTGGGTACTGGCACATCAATCACTCAAGCTGCAGTTAGAGAGCTAAGTAAAGCAGGTGTTGTTATTGGTTTTTGTGGAGGTGGTGGCACACCACTTTTTGCGGGAACAGAGATAGAGTGGTTAAATCCACAAAGCGAATATCGCCCTACACAATACCTTCAAGACTGGTGCAAATTTTGGTTTGATGATGAACTTCGACTTGAAGCTGCTAAGCTCTTACAAACCAATCGTCTCCAATATATTCAAGCATTATGGCCCGTTATTCACAATGAGCAAAGCGTACTACAGAAACTATGCGAAGACTATAAACATCGTTTTAATTCAGTACCTGACCATACACACTTATTAACGGCCGAAGGCCGATTTACTTCTCAACTATATCGGATAGCTATTCAAGCCACCTCTTACGATCCTTCATTTACAAGAAGTCATCGTGGAAATGCGCACGACCCAGCAAATCGTTTTCTAGATCATGGCAACTATTTAGCGTACGGTTTGGGAGCGACTGCTTGCTGGGTTTTAGGACTTCCTTTTGGACTAGCAATACTACATGGTAAAACGCGTCGTGGTGGTTTAGTTTTTGATGCCGCAGATATAATCAAGGATGCTATTGTGTTGCCACAAGCATTTATCAGCGCAGTAGAAGGTCATGATGAAAAGAAATTTCGTCAGATGTGTATTCAAAAATTTACTAAATTCAAAGCATTAGACATCATCATTGATACGTTGAAACTTATTAGTCTGCAAATGCAAAAAGTATGAACATCCTTATCATTAGCCAATGCACTAAAAAAGCACTTAAAGAAACGCGCCGAATTGTTGATCAATTTGCTGAGCGAACTGGTGATAGAGCTTGGCAGACCCAAATAACTGCGGAAGGATTAAAAACTCTCCATCGTTTATTAAGAAAAACTGCCAGAAAAAATACGGCAGTTGCTTGCTTTTGGAATCGTGGTCGACACTTAACAGAACTAATTTGGATTGTTGGGGATAAAAGTCAATTTAATGAAGATGGCAGAACACCAACAAACAGAACCCAAAGAGACATACTTCGCCTCAAAGATGAGAATCAATGGAATTATCTAAGCAGCATTCAAATTATGAGTGTGCTTGCTGCTTTACTCCACGATATTGGAAAAGCCACAGTTGGTTTTGACGCTAAGCTACGAGACCAAACACCACGTTCCGACCCCTATCGTCATGAGTGGATTTCATTATGTTTATTTAAAAAAATGATTGAAGGCTGTCAGAACAATAAAGAGTTTCTTGAGCGTCTTCGCAATTGGGACATTTATATAAAATCGAATATCAACTGGCACCAAGAATTAGTGATAGATGAAGAGCATAAACAAAGTTTAACGTTTGAATTTGAAGATATTCCACCCTTAGCGCAGTGGTTAGCATGGCTTATTGTTAGCCACCATCGATTACCATTTTATGATGTTAAATACCGCTGCATGTCGACTCGTAAACTATTAAGAAAAGACGACTCTAATTACTTACTTCACGATGTTAAGAGTTTCTTTAAAAGCCTTAAACCAGTAGAAAACTGGGTAAAACACCAAATAGCGATTGATGAGAGTGGAAAAAATCTAGGCTCCTTTTTTAATCTTAAAAAAGATCCAACCAATTCTGACCTATGGATAAAAGATTTACAACGCTGGAGTCGAAAAGCCCTAAATGATGATTACTTAATGTCACTAACTAACAGTAATGCGCTATGGAATCCCCTTCATTTACACCTCTCCCGATTATGCCTAATGATTGGTGATCATAATTATTCAAGCCTAAGCAGTGACTCACCTAAACGTATTCTTAATCAAGAAAAATTCAATACTTACTTCCAAATAGCCAAAGAGGATAAGACATCAAAAACTAAGCTATGGGCCAATTTTGATCGGAACACAGGCTATGGCAAACAGTTTTTAGATGAGCACCTCGTTGGTGTAGCACGCATGACTGCGAGCTTTAATCGTTACCTGCCTTTTATACGTCATGAACTTAATAGTCTCAATAATCATTCTCGATTTAGAAAAAGAGCAACCGTACAAAGATTTGCATGGCAAGATAAAGCCTGTGATCTCGTTAAAGCTTTTAGTGAAACGAGTGAAAAAAGTGGTTTTTTTGGCGTCAATATTGCCAGCACCGGTACTGGAAAAACATTAGCTAATGCAAAAATAATGACTGCTTTGGCTGGTGATAAAAAAGGTTCTCGACTAACCTTTGCTTTAGGTTTAAGAGTCTTAACCTCACAAACTGGACAGTCTTTAAGAGAACACTTTGATCTAGATGAGGCAACCATTGCTACGCTTATTGGTGGCACAATTTTCCCTGCTTCAACAGAGGTGATTAAAAATCAAGATGCACAGAGTGGTAGTGAAAGCGCAGCGAGCGATCTGTTTTTTGATAATGGTGAGTTTTTTGATCTCATAGATGAAGGTGGGATCGATGAAGATATATTTGGAACCGTCATTCACGATCCCAAAACCAAACAACTATTGATGACCCCATGGATTAGTTGCACCATTGATCATTTAATGCAATTGACTGAACAACACCGCGGCGGTCGCTATATGGCACCTCTTTTAAGAGTTTTAAGTAGTGATTTAATTCTTGATGAGCCAGATGATTTTGGTACAAATGATTTACCAGCGCTTTCAAGACTTATTTATTGGGCTGGTTTATTAGGCAGTCGAGTGATGCTTTCCTCTGCCACCATTACAAAAGACATGGCTATAGGATTGCATGCAGCTTACGAGTCAGGTAGAAAAATATGGAATCGCTTCGTCGATTTACCAGAACAACCTACTGTGTGCGCTTGGTTTGATGAGTTTAACCAACATATTCGTCAGACAGATAATATAGGTTTTACAGAATATCACCAAAAATTTTGTGAAAAAAGAATAAAGAAAATTAGCGAACAACCAATCAGAAGAAAAGCCGACTGGTTAGAGTTTAAATCTAAAAGTGAACTTAGTTGCAAATTGATGGAGGGTGTTTTAACACTTCATACAACTAATGCTCAAACCTATCAGGACCTATCTGGGAGAGATAAGAAAATAAGTGTAGGATTAATTCGCTTTGCCAATATTAATCCAATGATGGAGGTATTGCAGGATTTCTTAAATGAAGAGTGCCCTAAGGACACCGTTATCCATGTTGTACCCTATCATTCTCAACAACTTTTACTCTTTAGATCAAATCTTGAAAGCATACTAGATCGCTTACTAAATCGAAAATCCCCAGACAATCTTATTAAGCATGCAGAAATTCAAACTGCCATTAATACAACAAGTGATGACATCAAAAACCATATATTTATTGTTTTTGGTTCGCCTGTAACGGAGGTTGGTAGAGATCACGACTATGATTGGGCAATTATTGAGCCCTCATCAATGCGCTCTATTATTCAGCTTGTTGGCCGCGTATGGAGACACCGTCCTGATAAAATTGCATATGAAGAAAATGTTTTAATATTAAATCAAAATCTTAAAGCTGAACGTGGTGCTCGTATTGCCTACACTAGACCCGGTTATGAAACAGACGAGTTTCCATTAAGAAATCACAATCTTGTTCAAATAATTGATAAGTCTGAAATTGAGAATATTAACTCTATTCCTCGACTACTTAGAGAAAAAATAAAAAAAGAAACAAAGACTACTGCTGCTAAGAAAGTAGTCGCAAGAAAACAAGCTTCTATTATGAGAGGTAGGATAGCCCAAAATCAAAACATTTCTGATGCAAGCTTTTTACAAGAAAAAAATGGTTTAGCATCACTCGAACATAGAGTCATGAAAGATCTTCTTAATAATCAAAATAACTTTCTAAGTTTATATCGACAAGAAAATAATGCAGCAACTTTAACCTCGCACCATAGCCGTATCAGTCCTTTTAGAGAGAGTTCAGGGTTTGAAGAAACTTATGTTGCCTTACTTAGAAACGGTTATCAAAATGATCTTTTATTAAAAAGCTATCAAAACGCAAAAAACAATCCAGACGATGACGAGAAGTCTGCCATGCATCATTTTGATTTAGTAGAAATAAAAGATACCGAGCAAATCAAACTTTGGCTTAAACCCTGCTTTGCAAGTTGCCTGCAAACACTAAGCGAAGAGTTAGGTATCGATGAAGGAAAAGTGGCACTTAGATTTGCTACGGTTAATCTTAGGAACTACCAAGATGTCTATAGGTGGAAATTCAATCCATGGGGAGGTTTTTGGAGTGGGGGCGCAACGTAATAACAGTCTTAAATACAACGAAAGACCATATTAACGCGGATTCACTCCAATGATAAATTGACTAACTATCTATATGACAGTTAGTCAATTTATAGAGCATTACACAATAATGAATATAACTCTATCTTTTTAAAGGCTGCCTACACGGCAGAAAATTTACTAACAAAATATACACATTTATAAGCTATCTATTCGATAGAGATAATAATAATTCTATCACCATACACTTTGACTTCTAACAACAATTTAGAATTCAAATTTATTTATAAGTATTAACTCTTATATGCAACTACTTCTAATCATCCTAATATATGAATTAATAAAATTTCATCAACCTGTGTCTATTTACAAAAACACGGTTATTCTTTAATATAAAACCCAAGATAAACAACATGACAGCAAACTACATTCGCCAACACCTCCAAAAAACATTGGATGGTTTTTATGAGAAAAAGTTTGGTACAGATTTACGTAACTTGCAAAAAGCCATTGATGAAGGCAATCTAGAGTTAGTCGCTAAACTCAAAGAAAAACTTGAGCCTGAAAAACAAAAGTATGAATTGAATTCTTGGCTCGAAAACGAACTTCCTAAAATGCTAAGAAGTTTAAAATTTGGTACTCACATATCAAAAGGTCTGCACTCCTCATCTAAAGGCGACAACTTTTATTTCAAAGCAATAGTTAATTTAGATGAGGAGTATATTTTAGGTAGTCACACTATCCCTAAACTAGCAATCGATGCCAACGGAAACGCCGCCGCTTTACCTCTTTTAGCTTTTATAAAAACTCAAATTGATGACACAAGCCTTAAAGAGCTTATTATTTCTGATTCTATCAAACTTAAAGGTGTTTTCCACGATAACCCTGACTCTTCAGAAGAGATTAAAAACCAACTAAAAACAAGCCTATTAAACTCGCCAAAAACCCCTTTAGTTGATGATTTAAACAAACATATTCTTTGGCCTTTGAGCAACAATGCGATTGCAAATGATGATTACATCAATCTATTACCTCTCCACCCTTCTTCATTTCTAAACCATATCTACTTAAGACTACAAGATCTAAAGTTTGGCGAGCTAAGTCAACTTGCGAGAAAACAACGCGATAGTAAAAAAGGCCCCTACACACCCTATCCTATCCTTAACAACCTAGCTGTTATTAAGTTAGGTGGCGCTCAACCGCAAAACGTCAGTAGTTTAAATTCACAGCAAAGCGGGCAAAATTATTTACTCCCTTCTTTTCCTCCGATTTTTAGAACAAAAGATAATATTCCACTTAAACAAGCAGATGATAGTTTCTTTAATGAACGACTGAAATATCACTGTCGTCCGGCTTTTAACAGATTAAAAAACATTATTAAACTAAATCAAAATAATAAACGTATCCGCTCACTTCGCCAAGACGCTTTAGATGAAATCATTTTTACCATCCTCTTAATTGCTGATGACATTCATCGCCAAAAAAATTCAGGTTGGAGCGAAAACTATCAACTCAATAAATACGAGAAGACTTGGCTTGATCCGCAAGCTATCGAACAAACTCATTCAGATGATTGGTCAGACGAAGTCGCTCAACGATTTGCGCATTGGCTCAATCGATGGCTACAAAAAGAACTTAAAAGCCTAAGAGACGATTTAGCAAAAAAAGAGTATCAGTACTGGCAAGGCGAGATGTTAAACATATTAAAACTTAAGTATATGTGAGCTTGAAAAATGAACAATACAACTTTTTACATACACATAGACCAAATGAAGATCTTAGATGCTAATGCCATCTCTGGACCACTCACGTACGGCTTTCCTAGTCTTAATGGCTTTTTAGGTGCTACTCATGCACTAGAAAGAAAGCTTAACGCTTCTTCAGACTTTCCAGACATTCAGTTTGATGGTGTTTTAATCGCTTGCCGAGATCACAAAATAAAAATTGATACCTCTGGTTATGATGGCAGATTTATCCAAAAACGAGCTCCGATAAAACGCGATGGCAAAACCGCATCAATCACTGAAGAAGGCTACGTTGATTTAACGGTGAGCTTAATTATCAGAGCAAAAGGCAGTGAAACTGAGTTCTTAAACTCAGAATCCAATAAAGAGTTATTAGAAAAGAAATTCAAAAACTTTTGTCTTTCACAACGTTTTGCTGGTGGCGCGGTGATATCCATTGAAAAGATTTCTTTTTATCCAACAGAGCAAGCAGATAGCTTAAAAAAACTGCTTCTTCCTAGTTATGTACTAATAGATGCTACAGATGAAGCGATGAGCATTTATGAAGAAATGGTTCAAGGCTACCGAAGTGATGCTGATGAGGAGATCGATGAAAACACTGGGGAAATTAAAAACAGAGTTCATAACCCCTTAGGTAGTAATCCTACAGCTAGCACTTTGGATATCTTACTCAGCACCTTAATTACCTATCAAATCCCACCTGAGTCTGATGATGGGATATGGCAAAGCTATTCCTTCAAAAGTGGGCGCGGATGGTTAGTACCGATACCAATTGGATATCAAGCCATTAGTAATAAATACGAACCTCATAGCATAAAAGCTGTGCGTAACCCCAACTATCCATCACAATTTGTTGAAACCATTTACGCTCTTGGTAAATGGGAGTTTCCACACCGACTTAAAGGCGATTTTAACCAGTACTTTTGGCGCTATACAGAAACCGTGGAAAACCTTTATCTGATCCAACCTAACTATACCGATTAAAATGTCACAGGAGTTATATTATGTCTACAATTAAAGTTGCTTCCGTACTTGCCTTTGAGCGCAAATTTGATTTTTCAGATGCTCATTTTTATCAGAAAGATAGTACCAGTGATAACCAAGAGCTATTGCCTGTCCAGATTCAAGAAAAATCCGTTCGTGGCACAATCTCAAACCGTCAAAAAAATGCTATTGCAAATGATCCTGTCAAATTAGATGCTGAGGTCCAGAAACCTAACTTGCAGACAGTTGATGTTGCTATGTTAAATGACGCCTGCGATACCTTAGTAGCTAGTTTCACTTTAAAAGTATTACCTTTTGAGGGTAAACCTTCAATCTGTAACGACCAAAAATATCAAACAAAATTAGAAGAAACCGTTCAGAATTACATTGAAAATATTGGATTCAAAGAATTAGCTAATCGCTATGCTCAAAACATTCTAAATGCCAGATGGTTATGGCGTAATCGTATGGGTGCTAAAAATGTTCGTATAACAGTAAAAAATGAGAAAGAAACACTCGTTATTGAAGATGCTAAATCATTAAGTTTAATGAATTTCGAACAAAGTAATAATGAAATTAATCAATTAGCAGAATGGATTATAAGTGGTCTAAGTGGTAAAAGCGCACCTGTTTTTATCGATGTTAAAGCTGAAGCGCTTGTCGGTGCTGGACAGGAAGTTTATCCATCACAAGAATTAATTCTTGATAGTTCAGATGATAAAAGCAAAGTGCTCTATAGTTCAAATGAAAAAGCATCTATGCACAATCAAAAAGTTGGTAATGCTATTCGCACCATTGATACTTGGTACTCTGATGAAGTAAGCTTCCCAATCGCAGCTGAACCATATGGGGCTGTTACTACTCTAGGTACAGCTTTTAGACAACCTAAGACTAAAAATGACTTTTACACCCTTTTCGATAATTGGGTCCTTAAAGATGAAACCCCTGATACAGAACAACAACATTATATCATTGCAGTGTTAATTCGCGGTGGCGTATTTGGTGCTAGTGGTAAGGAATAAATCATGTTGAGTCATTATTTTGAGATTAAAGCCGTTCCTCACGAGGAAATGCCACAATCTGCTATTACATCATTAGCAATGCAGGATCTTCATAGCTTATTAAAAGATTTTGAAGGTAAAGTTGCACTAGCCTTTCCTAATTATCAGAAACATGTACTGACCTTAGGCGGAAGAATTCGCTGTTTTGGTGACTCAGCTTCATTAGAAATTTTACGATTAAAGCTTAGCAATAAAACTATTTCTGACTACGCTATTATCACAAACATAAACCCTGTCCCAACTAATATACGTGGTTACTATAACTATAGTAGGGTTCAAAATAAAGGGCTTAGCGATTTAAGAAGACAACAAAGACGTTTGGAAAGTGAAGGTGTTTGTGAAGATAGAATTAAAGAAATTCTTGGCAATAAAGCACAGAATCAAAAGCAGATTACCTTGCCACATGTCCATATAAAAAGCTCCTCTACAGGTCAACAGTTTTTGTTAATGATTAAACAAAAACAAAAACCAATGAAATCAACTGGCGTTTTTAATAGCTACGGTTTAAGTAAAGATGCTACCGTGCCTTGGTTTTAATACTAGAACAGTTTAATTTTTAATTAGATTAAACAAAAAACGAATTTTATTCTTATTCAACAAAATAACCCTTTTAAATATTCTCCTAGGGGGAATGTTTAAAAGGTTTTTTTGACTAGCTCTTTAAAAACTTGGAATTAATAAGGTTTTGAAGCATAATAATGCTAGTTCTCTGCCGCATAGGCAGCTTATAAATAACTTGCCTTGGGCGGATGAACATTTCATTAGTTCTCTGCCGCATAGGCAGCTTATAAACACGGACTGATCTTTTAACTGTAGTGACTTACGGTTCTCTGCCGCATAGGCAGCTTATAAATAAGTCCTTTACTCTGTCGCGCGCTGCTTGTCGTTCTCTGCCGCATAGGCAGCTTATAAATTAAAGCGTGAGCGATTGATTGCTGAGATGAAGTTCTCTGCCGCATAGGCAGCTTATAAAAAGCGTATGCGGATTGGTTAGAGAAGCAGAACGTTCTCTGCCGCATAGGCAGCTTATAAAATGCTGACCGCTCGTGTGTAATCAAAGCCATGGTTCTCTGCCGCATAGGCAGCTTATAAAAGTCGAGCCGGACAGTAAGCCGATGCCCATATGTTCTCTGCCGCATAGGCAGCTTATAAAACCATCAAAACCGTCACGACCTCGCGCCTTGCGTTCTCTGCCGCATAGGCAGCTTATAAAGCTCCGGGGTCTCGGTTGCTGTGCCCGGCGCTGTTCTCTGCCGCATAGGCAGCTTATAAAAAAGCGGAGCTAATGGACTTGTGGCGCGCTCAGTTCTCTGCCGCATAGGCAGCTTATAAAACAACTTTAAACTTGGAAAAGAGAGCAAAGAGGTTCTCTGCCGCATAGGCAGCTTATAAAACAAAGCATTGTTCCATCGGCGAACTTAACGTGTTCTCTGCCGCATAGGCAGCTTATAAATTGGGCTCCGGCTGGGTGAAGACTGACACCTTGTTCTCTGCCGCATAGGCAGCTTATAAATTTTGCTGCTCCCTTCTTTCCTCTCTGACGGCGTTCTCTGCCGCATAGGCAGCTTATAAACTAGAGAATGAGTCGGACAACTCGGAGGTGGGGTTCTCTGCCGCATAGGCAGCTTATAAATTCTATTTTCACCGTCATGTCGGGACTCCCTCGTTCTCTGCCGCATAGGCAGCTTATAAATACGAGCGTTTAAGCTAGCAGCCGAGGACATGGGTTCTCTGTCGCATAGGCAGCTTATAAATTCTGGATGCTCGGAAGCTTCATAAAAC
>JAAZFA010000122.1 GCA_012511995.1 Thermoproteota archaeon
CAAAATAAGCTTCAACCTCTTCTAGGGGAACAACAGGCAATCCAAAAAGGATTTGATGGCGCTTAAATGCGGTTTCAGCACTAAACCCCACTACTTTGTAAGTCGTGTCTTTGCTAAAATAGTCATAAGCTAATTCTGCTGTTTCACCGTCACCGATAACAACAAGGTTTTGTTTAATCCCAACCATTAATTGCTAACCTCTTAAACTCATCGTAGTCCCTGATATAGTCTGATTCATCGTAAAGCTCAGAAACAAGAGAAAGCGCTACTGAATTTGAAGAGAAATTTGTTAATTCTCGCCAAATCTTCGGAGGAATATAAACACCATAGTGCGGTCTGTTAACAAAAAATGAATTTTTCTCATAACCATCGTCCACAACTATTTCAAAGCTGCCACTTAACGCTATCACCATCTGATGTAATGCTTTATGGGCATGTCCACCACGTGTAGCACCTGCAGGAACATCGTAGAGGTAGTATACTCTTTTTATTTTAAAGGGTAACTGACGGTTCTCTTCGATAAAAGAAAGGTTACCTCTATAGTCAATCACTTTTGGAAAATTGATGATTTTACATTCGCCGATTAAAGCACATTTTTCAGTTAACAAAAACCCACAACCCTAAAAAAGGAACAAATAAAACATTAGAACGTCATTAACATAGTATACACAAAACAACATATTTACTTTTTCAATGCACCTAATTTGTTAGCGCTTGATTGTTGACATTTCATAACTATGAATGATAGTTAAGAAACGTTCACGATTTAATTTCGTTGGAAACAAGTAGAATGCAATAGGCAAATTAACTTTTATGAATTTATTTTTCAATTCTTCAGGTGAAATTACGGCTTTACTCCAGTGAATGACTCTGTTTTCCCATATAAATTTGTAATTCATCAAACCCCAAACAGAAGCTTCCAAGATACCTAAAATTGCGGCAACATTCTTTTTTTGTATATTGAAAAAACTCATAACAGCAGTATGTAATATGTTAAACATCAAAGCTTTAGATAGATCCATTTTTTTATAGTAGACATCAAAGAGTAAGACGATGTTTGATTTGAATAGGTTATAGGTTGTAAACCTGATTTTCCATACATTGGTTGCACCACTGATATGAAATACTTTTGAGTTAGAAACAGTTACAACTTTTTTGCCGGCTAGTATTGTTTTTAAAGATAGTAAAGTATCATCGTAAAAAAAGGGAATCCGGTCATCAAAAGCGCCCATCACTTCCAAGATTTCCCTTCGTATAATCATAGAAGCACCGCAAACAAAAGAAACTTCAAAAGTTTGTTTATAAAGTGACGTATCAGGTTTACCTTCAAAAAGACCATACTTTTTCAGGAGATAATTGCTAAATAGCCAACCTGCTGTCTGAATTTTCTCACCATCTATTGTGTAGATTAAACTTTGGGCTATACCAATAGTCGAGTCATTTTCCATTGCATTAACTAATTGCGTTAACCAGTCAGATGCAACCGTTGTGTCATTGTTCAAAAAAACAATGTATTTACCGCTTGAATGTTGAAAACCAATATTGTTACCACCACTAAACCCAAGATTTTCCTTGTTTTGAATAATCCGTAGTCGAGGATTGCCGCCAAAGTAGGTTTCAGCCAGTTTTAGGCTTTTATCCGTTGAGGCATTATCAACTAGTATTAGCTCGTAATTTGAATAATCGTTTTTTAGAACCGAAGCAAGACAGTTTAAGAGATAATTTTCACCGTTATAGTTTAGCACTACTACGGACACAAGCGGAGTGGTATGTTTCAAAATTTATTCTCCACTAAAAGTTTTTTTAAATTTAGATAAATCAAGTATAGGTGAATATTGAACGCCTATATGTTTGTAGAGCACCCATTTTAATCCAATAATATTACCAAGCAGTATACCTTCTATTTTTCTTAGATTATAGGGAAAATTTGAAGACATATACTTTAAACTATGAGCTAAACGTAAAAGATCAGCCCTAAATTTTGTAAAAAGCGATAACTGTGGTTCATCACGATACAACCGATAGAAGAGCATTTCAGCCTCAATAGCCCAAAGCAAATCTGTTCTGGGAGAAAGGAAATCGCGACTCGATGTTCTACCATGTACAATATGGTAAACCTTTACGTTGGGGCTAAAAATCATTTTTAGGCCACGCTTCCAAATTAGCCAGCCTAACACCATCTCCCAAGCACAGCCTAATATCCAGTCACCACGTAAATTGATACTTCTTAAAACTTCACCCTCGACGGCCATGGATGGCCCTCTTAGCAGAGCCTTCGTTGACCCTCGTCTTCGCCAGTAAACGTTGTTTCCACGCTCATATACAAGACCAGATGTAGCGATACAATTTTTGTATTCTTCAAGCCCATTTAAGGGATGACCGAAAAGTGCAAATTCATAGGGGGATAAAACACTGGGGATCTCTTTTTCTTCAACTACTTGAAAGTTACCAGTATTGAATAAAACTGAAAAAGCATCACCAGTAACGCCGGTGATCTGTTTAGTTTTAAAGAGTTTCACTGTTTCCTCTAACCAATCAGGAGCGGGAATAGCATCATCATCAAGAAAAGCAACTATATCGCCTGTGGAATATTTTACTCCCAAAAAATAGGCATCAACAATGAAACCAGATGTTTGGCGAACAGTTGTTATTTTCATTTTTTCTGAACCTTTTCTTAGCAG
>JAAZFA010000123.1 GCA_012511995.1 Thermoproteota archaeon
ATGTTCTAGGGGTACACAGCCGCCAATGTAGCTAGATTCCTCCTCAGGCTGGGCAAGGACAATTTGTTGTTTGTTTAAACTGATAGCTACTGCTTTTTGACCGTTTGAAATCAGACTTATACTTGCGGGCAAACCATTTATGAAGCTCTGTGCAATAAAACGGTTGCTCGATGTTTGAGCTTTAACTTTCCTGATAGCCGGTTCAATGTTGTTCTCAGACCTAACAATACTCATTCCGCTACAACTTGCCCCATCAAGAGGCTTTAGGATTATAGGATATGGTAATTCTTCCTCAATGATTCGTTTAATTTTTAATAAGCTATCGTCAGAATTTAAAATGATTGTTTTAGGGGTTGAAATTCCTTTTTTCTGAAGGAATTTGTAGAGCACCTCTTTATCTGCAACTCCTGCAATACCTTCAGGGGTGCAATTAAGCGATATTTTCCCTAATCCTTCAGTAATTTGAACCAACCTTTGTAATATTTGCCCGGTTTCTGGTGCAATAATGTAAACAGCTTCGTTTAAAGTAACTAATTTATTCATAAAACGTTCAGGTTCATCTGGTGAAAAAATTGGTACTATAAAGTCAGCGTTTAAAGGAGGGTTTAATTTTGATAGTCTATCGTCTAAGAGAACTGTTACTTCATGACCTGCCGCTTTAAAATCTGCCGTGATGCTACGAAGCATTGCATAACCTTCCGCCAATATTTTTGGCGGAACTCTCTGTCCCGCGTAACCTCCACCTGAAATATATTCGTAAACTACTAGTTTCAACGCATCCCCTTCATTACTAACGTTTAGAGCAGTCACACCGTCGATACGTTAAAGCATTTCTATTTCTTTAACAACCTCAATAAATTTCAACACATGCTTCTTTTTTACGTGAGGCATTATAATTATTCTTATGCAATCGTACCGTGGAATGTAAGATACAAACCAGCCCTTTCGCCACAGGGTTTCTGAAAGACGGTTAGTATTTTTGTTGCTTCGAAAGCTAACAATGTTGAGGGTAGGTTGACACAAAAGCGATAAACTATATTTCTTTAGCTCCTTAACCAATAAACCTGTGTTTTTAACGCATTGTTCAACAATTTCTGTAAACCCCGCTTTACCTAATGTTTTGAAGACTGCCCAAACTGAAGCTATTGAAGCGCCGCTTCTTGTGCCAACAAACGTATATTGGGATTTAGCGCTTATGTAAGGGGTTTCAGTTTTAATGTATTGAAGCATTTCAGAATTTCGAAACAGTATCCCGCCTCCAGGAATAACGGACATACCCATTTTATGCGGGTCAACAGTCATGGAGGATACACCCTGAAGCTGGAAATCAAACGGATAAGTTGTTTTTAGAAAAGGAATGATTAAACCGCCGAAAGCTGCATCAACATGCAAATGAACTTTATGTTGTACTGCTATTTCTGATAATTTATGAATTGGATCTATCGTTCCTAATTCAGAAGTACCTGCAGTACCTACTATGGCGATTGTGTTTTTGTTAACGAGTTTTTCAACTTCTAAGGGCTTAACTATGTATGATTCATCTAAAGACGCAATGACTGGTTTTAAATTTAGTAGGTTACAGGCTTTTTGTAAGGAGAAATGTGCTGAATCAGGAAGTACCACCTCAGGAGATGAAATGTTTGAGGCATTTCTTGCAGTTAAAAGCGCAAGCATATTTGCTTCAGTTCCTCCTGATACGATAAAGCCGGTAGCAGATTTTTGGTGTAAAAGGTTGCCTAGTTGAGCTATTACTTCACGCTCTAGTTGCGCGGTTTCTTGGAATAGTCTTGGGTCTCCAAGGTTTGATTCAAAGAACAACTCGTGTGCTTTTTTAGCAACAATATGTGGTTTGGTGCACATTGAACAAAGGACTTTACCAGTTTCGTAATTTGTCTCCTTTGCTTGCCGTTTTCTAAGGTCTAATAATACAACCTTTGGAGGGGTTGCTTTTGTTTGCAAATTCTATTACCTCTTTAGTTGCTCTACGACTTCAACTAAATCGCACACGAGCGTTCTGCTCATTTGACCTCTATTACGGTCGTTGTTAGTGCATGCCGCGCCTCGTAATCCAACGATGTCAACACCTAAATGATAAAGTATTGGTAAATCCTGTTTGCGCAGCGAACCCGCTAGTGCTGCATGTAAACCATAATTATGTGAAGACTCGATAAAGTCTTTGAGTTGTTGTTTAGTTTGATAAGTGAAAAGGTTTGTTCCTTCTTTTGAAATTGTGTCAAGCATAGCTATGTCCACATCAGCGGAGGATGCTATTTCTGGAATACTTGCAGGGTTTATTGTACCAATTTTTTGTCCATCTGCATATCCTGCAGCAACTATTTTTATGCTTGAATTACAGTCTTTAGCTGCTTTTTTAACCTGTTTTAATAGAAAAACCGATTCTTCAATCGTTCGGGTACCAAATAAGCCAACTTTTATGTAATCAACACCTAATGAGGCTGCACCATATGCTGCCAGTGAAACCGAACCTGGCAAGTTTGGCACATCGCCCAACGCACAACTCAATTCAAAATTGTTTGGAATTTTCTGTTTGATTTTTTTAATTATCCAAGGGAAATTTGCACCCAATGCCCCTTCCTGAGGGTTTTTGACATCTATGATGTCTGCGCCGCCAGCGACGGCTTCATCTGCTTCTTTTTCATTTATTGGACTAATTAGTAGCTTCAAGTGGGCATCACAAACATGCGGCGATTTGAAACCTTTAAAGCTTTTCCCAACAGAATTTTGTTAATTCGTACATTTATCTTTACAAAAGTTAGTAGCTTTATTGAAAATAAGTCTTTTTAACTATGATGGTTAAGTTTTTTTATAAGCAAGAACTCAACTGAGTCAGTAATGCATCATGAGAGTTATCCCAGTCATTGACATTTTAAACGGTGACAGTGTACATGCAGTGAAAGGTAATAGAGATCAATATAAACCGTTAAAAAGCGAGTTAAGTGAATCAAGCGAACCTCTAAAAGTGGCAAAGGCGTTCAACGCATTGGGATTTCGCGAGTTGTATATAGCCGATTTAGATGCTATTATCAATCGTAGTTCAGATTTCAGTTTGTTGAAACGTATCGTTAACGAGACTGAACTTTCGTTAATAGTTGATGCAGGCATAACTAACCTAGAGCGAGCTCGAAAACTGTTTGAAACAGGTGTTGCAAAATTAGTAATCGGAACAGAAACCCTGCATAGTAAAGTTTTCGTACAAGATGCAATCAACCAGTTTGGATGCGAACAGATTGTTTTAAGTTTAGATTTAAAGGGTGGACGAGTGCTTGTCAGTTCAAGTTTTACTGAATCGATTGAACCAATAAGTCTCCTTAAAGAGTTTCATGCAATGGGAGTCGGGCAAGTTATTGTTTTAGATTTATCGCGTGTTGGTAGCGGTGAAGGCGTTGATTTAGATTTGCTCAAGAGACTAAAAGCAGAAGTAAATGCAGCTATGTATGTTGGTGGTGGTATTCGAAGTGTTTCTGATTTACTTGAGCTAAAATCATTTGGTATTTCAGGGGCGTTAATTGCAACTTCGCTACATACTGGCAAAATACCAATTGAAACCCTGAAACACGAAGGCATGCTTTAGTGTCTCTTTGCTAAACATATAATGCCTCCAAATTGTGTTATGCGCAAACCAGCGTTTGATTCAGCGTCAATCACACGTGTTTTTACTTTTTTGTTTTGTGCTATCTGCATCAGTCTATGCACACGGTTTTTCTGTCTGGTTTTCGCTAGGTAATCATTAGTTAGTAGAAGATATTCCGGCTGTGGTTTTCCAGAGCTATGCATATGAAGGATAAGGTTTTCGGCTTCCTCTAAGCTAAAAAACACCAACCCACTTGCTTGGTTTAAGCGTTTTTCTATTAATTCAAGGAGATTTTCAGTTTCTTCAGTAACATTTTTTTGAATTGACTGCTTGAATTCTTTTTTCTGTGTCAAAGCCGAAACCTGGGGGGGTGTACTTGCAGAACCTACGATTAATGAAATAGTTACTTTGCCAGTACCTTGCAGAAGCCAAGCGTGGTGCCCCGTTACGTGGTTTTGGAGATCCTGTGCATAACTTGTCCTTGGGGCTGAAGCGATTATTATGCTTTTAACACCTTCTTTAAAGATGGGTCGTAAAAGATTTATTATAGATTCATGAAAATTGTAAAGAGCTTTTTGATCC
>JAAZFA010000124.1 GCA_012511995.1 Thermoproteota archaeon
CGCGGGCTACGGGCTTTTTCTACTTCTTCCCATTTATCCATGGCTTCAGGTGGCAAGTTAGTTGGCATGATAAACTTCCTTAGTACATACGTGTATGGTCTTTATGACTATTTCTAAATTTTTGGGGTTTTAGCTGGTTTGGTTTAAGGGAAAAATATATAACTTAGATAAATCTATTAAAGTTAGTTTTACCTAAAATTAAGTGAGTGAACTTAACATGCAAAAACTGAGCACATTACAACCAGGCCAAACCGCCATCATAACCACTATGCAACAAAATGGACCCGTCAAACGTCGTCTCCTTGAAATGGGGCTAGTTCGCGGTTCAAAAATTAAAATCATCCGCCGGGCCCCACTAGGCGACCCCATAGAAATCGAAATCCGCGATTACAAACTTACACTCCGAAAAAAAGAAGCTGATACTATCACCGTGGAGGCTCAACCATGATTACCCCTCTATGCACACTAACCTACGGTACCCAAGCAAAAATCAAAAAAATCAACGGTGGACTCAAACTCATCAAACGCCTAAATGAAATGGGTCTCACCATAGGTACAACCATAAAAGTCGTCAGCGACTCCTGTGGCGGTCCAGTTCTCATCGAAGTGCGCGACTCACGCCTAGCCATAGGTCGGGGAGTCTCGACAAAAATATATGTAGAGGAATAGCGTGCGCCAACCAAGTTACACAATAGCGCTCATTGGTAACCCTAACGTAGGAAAAAGTGTCATATTTAACAATCTTGTCCCTGGTGCACGTCAACATGTAGGAAACTGGCCCGGTAAAACAGTTGAGAAAAAAGAAGGTACCTTTACTCACTATAATACCTTACTTAAACTTGTTGACCTTCCGGGTACCTACAGCTTAACCGCTGCAGCCGAAGATGAAATGGTTTCACGTAACTATATCATACAAGAAAAACCTGACCTCGTCGTAGATGTAATCGACGCTTCTAACCTCGAACGCAATCTCTACTTAACCACTCTACTGCTAGAACTCGACATCAATCTCCTCTTAGTCTTAAACATGACAGACATCGCCGAAGAAAAAGGCTATAAAATTAACGTCAAAGCACTATCCGAAAAACTTGGAGTGCCAATAATTACCACAATTGCTACAAAAGGCAAAGGCCTGGTTGAGCTCAAAGAAGCAATTCTAAAAGCTGCTCAATCACCAACCAAAAAACGCAACTTAAACTATGGAAAAAAAATTGAGAGTATAATAGCATCAATAGTTGAACTTCTAAAAAAAGATCCTGAAATCGCAAAAAACTATCCGTTACGATGGCTATCAATAAAAGCTCTCGAAAAAGACGAGCAAGTTCTCGACATAATCAGAGACAGTCCTATTCGAGCGGAATTAATGGAAGGTTATTTCATGAATGCAAACAAAGTGTTAGGTGAAGACCCTGATATAGCTTTAGCTGATGCACGATACGAACAAATCAACAAAATAATAGAGCAAACTTTAGTGAGAGGGAAACGCAAATGGACTTTTACGGATATTCTTGATAAGGTCTTTTTAAATAAATACATAGGCATCCCCGCCTTCTTTGCTCTATTGTGGGCTGTTTTCCAGTTCACATTCGAAGCTTCTGCGCCTTTCATGAGTTTGATAGAGATGTTTTTTGCTTACCTATCCGGCTTAGCAGCGCAGATACCCAACGAAATAGTAGCCTCATTACTCGCTGACGGAATCTTTAGCGGTTTAGGCTTCATATTAACGTTTACAGCACCGATATTCTTCCTATTCTTTGCGCTCTCAATCCTAGAAGACAGCGGATACCTAGCTCGTGTGGCCTTCGTGTTTGACAAACTCATGTTCAAGCTCGGACTGCACGGGCGATCATTTATTCCGATGCTACTCGGTTTCGGCTGTAACATACCCGCGATAATGGCAGCACGCAGCGTAGAAGGTAAAAAAGATCGCCTCATTACAATCCTAACAGTACCCTTTATGTCATGCGCCGCCCGCTTACCCGTTTATGTCCTCATCGCAGGCGCATTCTTTCCAGCTAACGCAGCTGCTGCTGTTTGGGCTATGTATATTATCGGAATATTCGTTGGCATACTCTTTGCACTATTACTGCGAAAAACTATACTCAAAGGTGAACCTGCACCCTTCATAATTGAGTTGCCAACATACAAAATGCCCACAATAAAAGGCTCAGTGATACATATGTGGGAACGCGGAGTCTCCTTCCTAAAGAAAGCAGGCACTTACCTACTAGTCGGCGCAGTAATAATCTGGCTGTTCTCAGTATTACCATGGGGCGTAGAACCCGGAAGTGGAGAATCCCTCATAGGGCTCTTAGGTCAAACACTACAACCGCTCTTTGCGCCCTTAGGGTTCAGCTGGCAAATCGTGTCATCGCTTGTCTTTGCGTTCCTAGCAAAAGAGCTAGTTGTCGAATCATTAGGCGTAATCTATGGGGTAGCAGGAGAAGCAAGCATACAAGCTGCGCTTATCGCATCCATAACACCAGTCAGCGCCTTCGCATTAATGGTGTTTACCCTGCTCTATGTACCCTGTTTAGCTACCGTAGGTGTCATAAAGAAAGAAACAGGCTCATGGAAATGGACCCTGTTTGCAGTTGTATCTGAAATCGCAATTGCATACATTGCTGCACTATTGATCGTAACAATTGGGGGACTATTAGTCTAAAAAGGTGAAAAAATGACTTCAACCATAAAAAGCACAAAAAAACTGGTCATCTACTCTTTTGGTATCGGTGCAATCTACTTGATCTTTGGTCTGCTAGAATTTGCACGCGGACTTAGTGAATCCTTGAGTATTCCTTGGAAAATTAGCACTGTCCTTGTTTCTCCCGATATGTTTAGCGGGGTTACACTAGTTATTGTCGGCTTAATTTTCCTCTTTGAGGTACATGCTCAATGGAAATCTGGCAAAGACGCAGGATCATTCCTAGCAGTAGGCACACTCTTGGCTGCAGTCTTCTTCGCTGTCTACTTGGCAATCATGGGCGCTCACGCTATCGGAGCTGGTGTCTATATGATCAGCCCCGAAGCATATGCTGAGATCTTTGTAGATTGGGCAGAATGGACATGGACAACTGACATGCGACCAGGTCTCTGGTTGTTTGTATTCACGCTCCCAGGGGCATACTACACAATGAAAATGTGGCTATCACGGAAGAAAAAAACATGATCAAAGAAGTACTACAACTAATCAAAGAAAGAGGCATCGTAAACATAGCTGAAATCGCCGAAACAATCGGCACTTCCCCACCTATGGTTAAACAAGCAATCGCAATGTTGCAAACAAAAGGGCACCTTTCACTCGTCAACTTCAACTATTCCTGTCAAGGAAGCCTATGCGCCAGTTGTGGTCACTGCAAAACAACAGCGCAATCAAGCCATTACACATATGTAATAACCGAAAAAGGCAAAAAATACCTCCGAACCAACTAATTCTTTCTCTTTTTGAGGTTTATGTAAACATGAGCCTAAAAGTTATGCCTTTCAGCGTGAGCAAAATGCTAAAGAATCTCTGAATGGGCTTCGTTAATCATAACACATTAGCGCAGATCTCCTTTATTATGCCGATACAGCCTTGGGAGCTTGCGCTTGCTATCGGTGTACTGCTATTTGTGGTTAGTGACAAGATGATTCCAGAGAACCACAGGAGAAGGGTTCGAGCGGAAAGCAACCTTTGGTTTGATCAGCGAATTCATATTGAAATGATGCACCTTGACTGTGTTTCCACCTAATTTTTTCCAATTTGCGTAAGTAACTTTTAGGTTATCTTGTGATTGATTTGCGCCACATATTTATTAACTATACATAATGAAGAGTATCTGGGGCTTAGTAGTGGATAAAACCAAACGAGTAGCAAGGCTAAACATCACCGAGGAAACATATCTCGAAACAATCGATGAACTTATAAAGAAACTAGGCTACGCCGTCGTAACAGACATTGCTAAAGAACTTGATGTAAAGTCACCCAGCGTCACAAGTATGCTTAAGAAACTCGACTCAATAGGATTTGTTAAATATACACCATACCGTAACGTGGTTCTAACACAAAAGGGCAAAGATCTCGCGGACTTTCTTAAAAAAAGAGAAAAATCTGTTGAAACATTCCTCAAACTGTTACTTGTTGATGACTATCAGGCTGAAGAAGATGCCTGCGCTATAGAACACATCTTACACACTGATACTTTACAGAAGCTTTCAAAATTCGTTGCTTTCCTCCA
>JAAZFA010000125.1 GCA_012511995.1 Thermoproteota archaeon
CAACCACCCCCAAACCGACCACCACCATACCTAAAGGTAACAAACCTACCACCAAGTAAAACTAACAGAACCAACACATCCATACTGACGCTAACACGGCAGGTATTCTGCTAGGGTTTATAAACAGTTAGAAACCCTAGCGACTTCCCCCTGATTAACCCCATCACCCACTAACTTGTTTAGCAAACAAACTATAAAAAAACAAATCATGCACCCTCTGTAGCTTAGTTAATTGTCTAAGTCTAGTAAACCTAACACATACTATAAAGCTTAAAAAATTAGTTACTTGATCGTATCAAGCAGACTTTAGTTAAAAATGCAGGTCAATATTTTTTCCAAATTACTATTGCAAAAGCAATTAAGATAATTCCTACGGTCAAAAAGAACACTTGTAAACCTACTGCATTAAACCAGCGCGCTGGGGGTAAAAAAAATACATATAAACTGAAATTATAAGCAAAATAGACCCGATTACTTGAGAAAGACCCATAGCTGCTCTTTTAGTTTCTTTATCCATATTGACACTTCCTAGGTAACTACTCAACTACTTTGTTTAAATGGCTAAATATTTTAAATTTTGCTATGTATGTCATACTTTTATCGCCTAAAAAATACGTCAGCGCTTCAACCTTAAGCGCTGAATCTGGTTTTATAAGTAAGGGTTAAACCAAGATTGCATATTTAAATTAGGATAAAGTAAATAAGGTTACTTTATCCCTAACTTCTCGGCATCTTCTTACTAAGGGTCTACTAACCGATAGTTGTTTGAATCGTCAAGTTCATAGAAGGCAACTATGGGATAGATTGGATGCTTTTCAAGGAAAAGGCGACTTACTACGCCATTGGGAGATAATGCAGAATTGTCTTCAATCGTATATTCGATAGCAAAATTAGTTCCGTTATCTGGAAAAACGTGACCTATTTTTTGTACGTATTCTCTGTTTCTTATGGAGTCAATGCTAAGTTCTATTCTAGTATTATTTTGTTGAGCTATATCTTGTTGGAAATCTCCGAAAGTGATTTTAGCATTTGTTACTGTCACAATCAATTTCAATGAAGCATCGACTCCACCTACATTTATAGCACTTAACGTGACATTTAGCGGTGAGCCATCTGAGTTGGTATAGTACGCTGGCATTTCACGCATATTGTAAGCGATTATAGGTCTATTCGCCCATGAAATTCCGAGGATAACAGCCACCAGTACAACTATTCCAAGAGCAACAATTACTTTTGACCTTTTTGACCTCATTTATTTTCCTCGTTTTTTAAAGATAAAAGAAAGGGGTAAAGAAGTTTTCTAATTTAGGACTTTAGCTATTTTGGGGAGCGGGTACAAAGTCGGGTGATTGAAGGTCGCCTAAATGAGTTGGAAGTTGCTGCAATAAGCTATTGGAGCATCTTGCATAAGACCGCTTGGAGCGGGTAAAGTTACCCAGTATACGTCTCCATTTGCGTATTTAAAGTCCCGTATGGCGTGCGTTGATACCAGTCTCCGACACCTTGGAGGTAGGCTGTTGGCAAATACCCCGGGGGTACTCTTATGCCGATGTTGAAATCACACCAATCTTTAAATACCCAAACATGTTATCCAGACCATCTGTCAATATGCCAGTCAAAATAACGGAAGTTTACACCGCTTGATGAAGCAAATATTATGACTTGTGTTGGCAACTGTGCTCCGAAGCTTATGTAACTGTATGTAAATATTATTGGCAATTGTTCACAAGGTGTGTCGCTTGAAGCAATTTTGGTTTGTTGGTGTCTCTGTTGCAACGAGGGGCAATGCGATACGCATGTGAGCAACTAATGGACCATATTCAAGATTGCCTGCGGTCATGAGGTCTTGAAGCGTTCCCTTAATTGCATAATAATCGTAGTTTAGGTCTTGTTCTAAAGTGTCTTTATAGAGAGCGCTAGATACCCGAAGTAAACCATCGTCTGAATCCTTAACGTCTGAAACGATTACGGGTGTGTCGGCGCTTGCAAACTGAAAGGTCAGTATACATATTCAAAAGTGCTGCCATAGCTGAAAATAATTTTGGTCTTTTTCTCATTTTATTCACTTGCTTCTTCTCTTTAGTCGGGTAACTCCAGCAGGTCGCTACTTGAAACCAAAGTTTTCATAAAATTAGTATAGAACATTCTTGATTGCTAAGTTAGCGAAGTCGCGGCTTGCTTTGTATTCACGCATCATACGCAGGCAAATCGTGTTTCTTCTTCTATTTTTTGCCGGGCTACCGCTGTTTCAGTATCCATTGTCAAAACTTTTTGCCTCCTTAAACTAAAATTTCCTTAGAGATAGCCCCCATTTTTATAATTATCACACAAGTGTTGGGAAGTGTTTTGCGGTTGAAGAAAGGTAGCTTGTTTTTGTTGTAGATTATGCCTAAGACGTAGGGCAAGGCTTTGAGGTTTTGCATTTTTTCGGTTTCGTCTTGTAGGTATGTTTCGGTAACGTTCTTCTATGTGCTTGTAAATTATCTCTGTTACCTGCCCTGTGACTATAGGCTGAGTCTTCAAAATGAAGTGTTTGAAACGTGGGCTTCATTGGTTGGGCTGTTACTTGCCCTGTGGCTTAGAGTTTTCAGGAGATCCAACTTAAAGCTATCAAAACGTAGCCGCCGGCCTTATACTCTGAACACCTATCGCCTAGTCTGACGCTGCTTATCTTGAGCTTTTGCTTTACTGGCTTTTTGTAGACTGGAAAAAGGTTAAGTCGTTCGGGGTCTATCATTGGCTTACCAACTTTTCTCGGGTTTTTCGCATCGCATAATGTTTGCCATCATCATTGACATATTATCTTCGAGTGCTTCTTGATACAACAAGCCACCAACTTTGTCGTTAACTGTTTTATTTTCTGAGGTTATGTATTCCAATACTTCTATCTGCTCTGGAACGCTTACGGTATTTCGGAGCCGAAACACTTTTTCAACGTCTAATCCTAAGTCTCTGGCTTGGTTTTTCAGAATTTGTAGCTTAACCAGTTGTTCTATGTTCTCTTGGTTTTGTGCTTTAGTTAGCTGGAAATCAGGCATTGCTCTTTGGAAGTCTTTCTATAATTCGTCTGGACCAACGTATGCGCCTTCGGAAATCTTTTTGCCGACGATTTGTTTCCATTTAGACTCTGACATGTAGCCTGCTAATTTGTCGCAAAGAAACGCGCTTAGGCAGTGAAACTTGTTTGTCGCCTGTGATTATGCC
>JAAZFA010000126.1 GCA_012511995.1 Thermoproteota archaeon
CATGATGTTTGCTGCCCATGTTGTCTTGAAGTATGCTTGGCAGAGTGCAACCATAGCAGGAGTGGTTGTCCAAAGTTCAGGTCCTTTAGTTAGACTGATATTTGGGTTAAAGGCTATTGCGGCTTGTGTATGATCGAATATAGTGACACATGCAGTGGGTGATCCAGGCATGAGTCTTAATTCAAAATTTCGAAACTTTGACGCCATATTAACCCATTCTGACAAATTATAATTGGGAGGTTTTTCAGTAACTATCTGCAGGGTAAGGCCTTTTTTTAGAGCACCTTGCAGTTGATTCTCGAAATGTATACTCAACTGTCTGAAACGTTTCCAACTGGTAACCGCCAATATGCTGGTTTGAGCGGATTTTATGGTTTTACGGTATTTCCTGCCACGATCTGCCTCGAAAACTACCCCAAAACAGGGTTTTAAGTCGATTGCCGTAGTAACAGTGCTGTTTTGTCTTAGTTTTTTTGTTAATTGTTTAGCTTGCTTAGATATTGTGCTGAGTTTGCTCATCTTTTGCTGAAGCAGCATCGTTATGGATTCTTCCACTGGAGTTGGCGTGTAGGTTGTAGGAGCGGTTATGTTACGTCGAACTAACCCTATCTGCATTAGGCTGTCGAGCACTCGATACATTTCTTGGCGATGCACAGATGAAGGACCTGCAATAGTTTGAACTTTGGCGCCACCGGCTTTTAGTAGAGATAAATATACCCGTGCCTGCCGACCCGAGAGACCTAAACCCATCAAAACAGCTACACCTTCCAAACCAGCAAACGGCTCTATCCCTCGGTGGGTGTGAATTTTAGGGGAAGCTTGCATTGGCTACACGTCTACCTACCTACTTCCAAGGAAGCATATATAATCCATATGTTATCCAATATATACATAAAATTTGTGGTTGACTCTCATTCAAGAGAATAAATGTGCCCAAAAAAATACGTCAACGTAAAAATCCCCATAGAACTAGCAAACGAGGTTGACAAAATCATCGAGAAAAAACTTTTAGGCTATCGTAGTCGTGCAGAATTTGTCGCAGAATCAATCAGAGCCAAACTCGCCGAAATCAAAAGACAGTAAACTTCGAACCATACTACGCTCTGTCCTGACATTTTATACAGCAATCTTCCTCAGTATCAAAATTTTCTAAGTGATTTGGGCATCAAACAATCCGAAAAGTAACCTGCTGGATGTTACCATAAAAAGCTTTCAGAAACGACTTTGGGACATAGGTTTTTGAACCTGTTTATTGCCTAACGCTAACGTTACTAGATTAATAGGGGGAGATATGTTTTTTGCAATCTAGTATCATGTGAAAGTAGATTGAAGCGAGCTTATTACTATCCCTTATGTTTTAGGTTTTAACCATGAACCCCATAGAACTCGTTAAAAGCACAAAAAAGACGCTACAGGGTCCGCCTAAATGAGGCAAAAAAAATCATCTACACCCTACACAGAGTAAAAACACAAGCAAACCCAAATCAAACAAAGAATAAACAGATGCCCACAATACATCCATCAAACCGTGAAAACCATAAACCATGAAGAACAAAACATGAACCACCCATCCAAACCTGACTTAGAAAAGAAACAGCCCTACAAATGGGCACGTTTCTTAAACGAGTCTAATCGCCTAGCTGAGGAGTTGTTTGGATATTTCCAACCTATTTGGCGTTAATGGATGTGAGCTACAAATACATCAAGCACCTCTCTATGGCGACCCAGAAGTTAAGTTGACATTGCATAACTTGTTTGTTTTGCTCTTAAAACAAGCGATGTAAGAGGTAACTATGCTGGAAACGACACGGGTTACCCTGTTAGGGTCGATAGCCACTATCGGTCGCACCCGAAGAAATACGCAAAGAAACGCAAGCATATTTTCTCTTTAATTGACCTTGCATCTGATATGTGTGTTGGCTATGGCATATCACGGTTATTTGAGTGGGATGCTTTCTCCAAAGTAGTGGCTATGCTTTGGCGTATTGGGGTAACCATTAGAGCCGTTAGTTTAGACAAGTGTTTTAGCACGCGAAAGGTCATCAAGATGTTTGATAAGTCAGTTTCTTTGTTTTTAATTCCTAGAAAAACGTTACTATGACCGGTGCTTAGCAGATATTTTAACTATCTAATTGTTTGCGTTTTGATTGAAAACGGTGTCTTTAAAACTTATTTGCCAAGCGACCAATACTCAAATTCATGTTTGGATTTGCCACTGAAATGCCAAGAAAACTAAAGCACCTATTTTCAGGTTCAAAAAATACTTAATCAAACCC
>JAAZFA010000127.1 GCA_012511995.1 Thermoproteota archaeon
CCCATCCTATGCTCAACCCTTTAATTATGCTAACAAAGTTCTCAAGTGACTGGGTAGAATGGCCTATTGTGAAAACAACTCGTTGGTTCTTAATTTTACCCATAAAAATAAACCTACACTTTCGTACAATAGAACGTTAATCTAATTATTTGCCCATTTTTTGATATTCCTTCAAAGCTATAGGCAACATTTAGTTTCTGTTTCTTCAAGTTGAAAAGAAAGGTAACCTTTTGACTACCCGAAATTTCTTTTAACTTCCTAACCAAGTCTGCCTTGTCACCTTAACCCGAGCCAATACTGTTTTTTAAATTCAATCCATTTTTTAGGACCATAGCTATACCATTTCCTTAAACTATGACTAGGCGCTATTCTTTTGAGCCAGTCGTCAATTTTTGTGCTGTCCTTTCTCAAACCTCGGAACCATATTCTCCTAAATAGGATACGCCTGCAATGCTCAGGGCTAGGCATTTCATATGCACACTTTGTTGAAATGTTAATGTTAACGCTTTTCTTGCTTATGCCAGCTTGCCCTCCTGAACAAGTCTGTTCATAAGTAAATGGAAGTATACGAGGCCAGCGTAAGGGTTCCAATGGGATACAATTTCTTGTGTTCTTGCATAATCCAACTTTTCGCTAGTATTTAGTAACTGCTGTAACCCTCGCCTCGCACCTATATCGTCAGCTGGGAAGACATCAATGCGCCCTAAACCCCTCAAGAGCACATATTCACCAGTCCATCGACCGATTCCTCGCAGTTTGCATAATTGCGTTAGGGCTTTTGAGTTGTCAGTGCCCTCTAGGACCTCTAAGTCTATACCACCTGTGGCTACAAGCTGGGATAACTCAATTATAGCTCGACCTTTTTGCCTAGAATAACCCATCTTTCTAAAGTCGTCTGGTGTTAGGCTTACCAAATCTTCAGGGCGCGGAAACGCAGAAGCTGTGTATCCTTGGTAGGTTGCTTTTCGACCGTAATTTGCACATAGCCTGTTAAGGAGTGTTATGCCTAAATCAAGCGACAGTTGCTGGCATGCTATGCCATTAACAACTCCTTCAAAAACCGTTGGAAACCTTGGAGGCTTGAGGCCTAAAAAACGTTGGGCAAGCCTATTTAACACTATGTCTTTTTCGGCAAATTTGTAGAAGGCATAAAGGTTTTTACTTAAGCCTAAGCATTTTTCTATCGCTTCAAAAAGCAGCTTTGTTTGCCTGCTCGTCAAGCGAGGGCCAATAACTTGTACCTGAACACTAGATTTATCTTCCGCACTTTGGCTTACGATAACTTCGACTGTACGGTTTTCAATGGAAAAAGCGCGCCTCCAGCTGTTGCTAACCCAGCGATCCATCGCGTTATTTACCCGACGCCTAAGCCCCCATGTAGTTAAATCTAGTCTAAACGGCTCTTGCACTTTTACAGTAAAAAAAGGTTGGTACTGTGTTTTCCCTATTTTACTGATATGACTTGTTTGTGCAGAAAAGTCTATTCACCTCTTCAACAGTTAAACGGCTTGTTTTTTTGCGGCAGCGTCAGCTTCCTTACCCAACTCTTCTTGAGGTTTTCGTAGTATTTGAGAAGCGCACGACAGGCAGTACGCCTTTTTGCCCTTTTTTGTCTTCTAAAACAAACCTATATCGTCTGTAAACCTTTGTTTTTGCCACACACATTGAACACGAAAATAGTTGCTTAGATTTCGAGCGTTCTGCTTTTACCAAGCGTATTTTCCGCCTTTCTTCTTTGACTTAAAAACTTTGGTTTGCTTTAGAATGCCATACATACAACCGTCTAAAAAAGCTGTGTAGTCTCAAATGTGAGAAACAATTCTTTATTTTGCACAATATTAATAGTGCAGATGTTTTCTTTAGGTGAAAAATTATATGAGCCAAAAAGTTCTTAATAAGTCGCCAGATAACTTGAAAAAGGCGTTTTCAGAAGACTCACAGCGGAATAGGCGTTATGCTTTTTATGCAAAAAAGGCTGAAGAAGAAGGCTACAAACAGGTAGCGAAAATGTTTCGTGCATTTGCCGAGTCGGAAAACGTTCATGCATCTAACCATTTCAAGCGGTTTAGCGGAATTAAATCTACCAGTGAAAACATTGAAGGCTCTTTGGAGGATGAAAATTTGGCTGCTCAAACTACCTTCCTAAAATATTTGCAAGAAGCGAACCAAGAGGGGGAGGAGTCAGCGGCATGGAGCTTTGAGAAAGCAGGGAAAGTCGAACAAGTGCACTCTAATCTTTTAACAAAAGCAAAAGAGTCAGTCAGTTCTAAAAAGGACTTGCCACAAGTCGAATATTACGTTTGTAATGTGTGCGGCAACACAGTTGAGAATTCAGCTCCTGAAATCTGCCCTATATGCGGGGCGCCTAGGACTGCTTTCTTCAAAGTTCCATAATTATATAGGTTTATCACTTTAAGAGGAGGTGAATGTATGCAACCACAGAAACCCTCAAGCACCCTTGAAATACAAGAACACCTTAGTCATGTACAATATCCAGTTACGGGTCGCCAGCTAATGACAGCATGCAACAACATGTCAGATGTACCGGCAAATGAACGCGAATGGGTTAAACAAAACCTTTCAGAAGATAAAACATATAATTCTCCTGCGGACATCAAAGCAGATCTCGG
>JAAZFA010000128.1 GCA_012511995.1 Thermoproteota archaeon
CCGTTTCCTATCACAACATACTTTGTAGTTGTGAGGTGTTGAATGCTCATCGGTCCGCGTGCATGTAACTTTTGAGTACTGATTCCAATTTCTGCACCTAGCCCAAATTGGTTGCCGTCTGTAAAGCGGGTAGATGCATTCCAGTATACTGCTGCCGAGTCAATTTCTTTGAGAAAACGTTTGGCTTTCTCAAAATCGCGTGTGATAATACTTTCTGAATGATGTGTGCCATATTTGTTGATATGCGCAATTGCTTCGTCTAAGCAATCAACAACTTTTATGCTAATGACCAAATCAAGGTATTCAGTGTACCAGTCTTGCTCTGTTGCAGCTTTTACTTCTGGGATGATTGTACGCGTAATATCGTCGCCCCTAACTTCTACACAGTTCTTACGTAACTCCTCGATAATTACCGGTAAGTATTGGTTTGCGATTTTGCGATCTATTAATAGTTTCTCAAGTGCATTACAGACTCCTGGGCGTTGAACTTTTGCGTTAATTATTATAGGTGTTGCTTTTTCTAGGTCAGCGTTTTTTTCAACATAAATGTGGCAGTTACCAGTTCCCGTTTCAACGACTGGAATACGTGACTTCTCGATGACTGTTCTAATTAAATCTGTGCCGCCTCTGGGGATTAACACGTCGATGTAGTCGCGCATTGTCATTAGTTCTTCGGCATCTTTACGATCAGGCGAATTTACAATTTGGATAGCGTCAATTGGGAGGTGGGTGCTTAAGAGTGTTTCTCGCAGTACGTTGCCTATAGCAACGTTTGAGTGTAGCGCATCTGAACCGCCACGAAGTATTACGGCGTTACCTGATTTGATGCATATACCTGCGGAGTCAGACGTTACGTTAGGGCGTGATTCATAGATGACGCCGACGACTCCGATGGGTACCCGAAGTTGGCTAATGATTAAACCATTAGGACGAGTCCAAGTCGCTAGTACGGAACCGACTGGATCTTCTAGGGTGGCAACCTCACGGAGTTCGTTTGCCATTGTTTGAATCTTCTTTTGGTCCAATGATAAACGATCAAGCAATGATGCTTTGAGGTCTTTAGATTTTGCTGCCTCTATATCGATTTTGTTTGCTTTTAAAATCTGTTCTGAATTAGCTTCTAGAGCCTCCGCCATTTTGTAGAGTGCATTGTTTTTTTTCCCCTGTGAGAGTTTACTCATTTGAATAGAGGCTAATTTTGCTTTGATACATAGTTCTTTGATCATTTTTCTTCCTCAAGCAGGTGAATGTTCCGGTGCTCGATGGCTTCTTTTGATTTGTCTGTTCCCAGTTTTCTTTGTATTTCTGATACTTGTAACCCCTTAATTAGATTTAATTCTGCACTACTAAAGTTAGTATTCCCACGTGCAAATTCTTTGTGGTTCTCGTCTTCAAGACTAACTACATCTCCCTTGTGGAAAGTCCCCACAACTTGAATAATACCTACTGGCAATAAACTACTGCCTTCAAGAATCGCTTTTTTTGCTCCTGAATTAACAAGAATTGATCCTTTGACAGCAGCAGCGTATGCTATCCAGCGTTTAATAGCTTTCATTGGTGTTTGTGCTTTAAAGTATGTTCCAACATCTTTACCTGATAGAATATTGACGATTATGTTTTCTGATGCGCTGTTAGCGATGACTAAAGGAATGCCGCATGAAGTGGCAATTTCTGCAGCTTTGATTTTGCTTTGAATTCCGCCTCTGCCAAGCTTGCTTTTTCCATTCAAGGCTTTTTTCAGTTCTGGTGTGATTTGCTCTACTTTTTTTATGAGTTTAGCGTCAGAGTTTGAGGGGTCTGCAGTGTAAAGTCCATTGACATCTGAGAGAATTATTACTAAATCTGCTGCTATTGCGCCCGCTACTAAAACTGACAGAATATCGTTGTCGCTGAAATTAATTTTGTATCCTTCGCGTCTGCGTAGTTCTGCAACTGAGGTTACGTCATTTTCGTTAATGATCGGTATTACACCAGTTTTAAGCAGCATTGCTAACACGTTGCATGTGTGGACGTATGAAGCGCGGTTAGAGAGGTCTTCGGCAGTGAGTAATATTTGTGCGACTTTAAGATCATATGGTTTGAAGAGTTCTCTATATTTTGCCATAAGTACGCTTTGTCCAGTCGCAGCAGCTGCTTGTTGAAAAACCACGTCGTTGGGTTTGGGTGGTATAGCTAATTCTGCGATACCAGCGGCGACAGCACCCGAGGTTACTAGTATTATTTTATCTCCATTTTTATTTGCATTTGCTATTTGATCAACGAGTTTTTTCATTTTGTTCTCGTCGAGTTTTCCTTCTTTTGTTAATGCGTTTGTGCCAACTTTAACAACGATTAATCTGTGTGGCATCACCGTATCACTCTAGCAGAGTTGAATATGTTTGACTAGCTTAAAAATGCGCCCAAAGCAGTTAGCGCTTCTAAGGAGTAAGCATGCCTGCCATTTGCTCCTTCATCCAATGCTTTACTGGAAACTGAAGGAAAAATATTTATACAAAATACGTATGCGTTGTTCAATATGTACATACCCCTACAAACTCTAACTTCTCTTACATACGATAATCCTCTAGTGTTTTGGATAGCTCCCATAGCAGGTATCATCGCAGTGGTTGCCTCCTTAATTCTCATGCAGAGAATCGGTAAAATGAGTCCAGGTGGACCCAAAGTTGTAGAAATAGGCAATGCCATACGCGAAGGTTCTTACGCTTTCCTCAAAAGGCAGTATACTACTATTGCCATTATCACAGTGGTAATTTTTGTTTTGCTTTGGATTGCTTTGCCGACAGGTCCGTTTGGGCTTGGTACGGCGGCAGCGTTTTTGGTTGGTGCAGTTGCATCTTTAGCCGCTGGTTATATTGCTATGGATAATGCAACTAAAGCTAACGTGCGAACGGTGGCAGCAGCAAAAAATTTTGGTGCAGAAAAAGCGCTTAAGACTGCTTTTTATGGTGGTGCCACGATGGGTATGGCGGTCGTCGGTTTATCTTTATTGGGTGTAAGTTTTCTTTTCTTGCTTTATGGTGGTTATCAGGCAATGTTTGGTTTGACTGGTGTCCAAGGAGCAGAGTTAGCGCGTAGTGCCGCGAGTGGTATAGTTGGTATGGGTTTTGGAGCGTCATTAATTGCGCTCTTTGCACAGTTAGGCGGCGGTATTTATACTAAAGCTGCAGACGTAGGTGCAGATCTTGTTGGTAAAGTTGAAGCGGGTATTCCTGAAGATGATCCACGTAACCCTGCAGTAATCGCCGATAATGTCGGTGACAATGTTGGTGACTGCGCTGGTAGAGGTGCAGATCTCTTTGAGTCAGCTACTGGTGAGAACATCGGTGGTATGGTTATCGGTGGTTTAGTTACCTTAGCTATTGGTTCAGCCACTGGCACTTATCCGTTAGTATTCATAATATTTCCGCTTATTGCACGAGCGTTGGGTATATTTGCTACGTTGGCGGGTATGCCCTTTGTAAAGCTCAATGAAGCAGAAGCAAAGCACCCCATGAAAGCTTTGCGAAAAGGTATGATGGTTACCACAGTTGTAGCAGGAATATTGTTCTTTTTAGCCACTATTTTTCTGTTGGAAAGCAATTTCTATCTGTTCTACTGTTTACTGGCAGGTCTTGCAGCAAGTGTAGCAATTGACTACATCACAGACTACTATACAGGTCGTGACAAAGGTCCCGTAGTTAAGATTGCTAAAGCAAGCGAAACAGGTAGTGCAACCAACATTATCACTGGCTTTGCCGTCGGGTTGGAATCAACTGCAATACCCATTGTTTCGTTGGTTATTGCACTGTTAGCTTCATATTGGTTTGGTACACAATTCGCTGTCTCTTTAGGTACAACCGCTACTGGTGCTTTCGTTTTAGATCCATTTATCGGAGGTATCTACGGAACCACTTTGGCAACTATGGGTATGCTTGCAGTCATGGGTATGGTTTTAGCCTTAGATGGTTTTGGTCCAATTGCTGACAATGCTGCTGGTATTGCAGAAATGTCTGGTGAAGGTGGTGCAGAAGAAACCATGGAAGCCCTTGATGCAGTCGGCAATACAACCAAAGCACTTACCAAAGGCTTTGCATTAGGCTCAGCATTGCTTGCTGCACAATTACTCTTCCAAACATATATCGAGGAGGTTGACATTGCAATTGCAAGCG